>NZ_JARHXQ010000226.1:0-40588 GCF_029222765.1 Arthrobacter sp. Cr_A7
GCGATTATTGGGCCGGGAGTGACCCCGCGTTGCATGTGCGGAGCGGGCTAAGCGGCCGCCGCCGAGGGCACTGCGCTGCTGTCCGCCGTTGTGCCCGCGAGCTGCGGTGCCCAGCCGTCCGTTCCCTGCAGATAGTTCCTGACGGTGTAGTTGCCCGCCTCAGCCCCGGGCAACTGCGGACGGTCGGGGGTCACCTGGGCGCCGGGGCCGCGGTTGTTGTACTCGTGGAACCGCGCCTCCCGCCAGGAGAAGCCGCTCATGTCCGTCCATGGTGTGCCGGAGATGTGGGCGCCGAGCCAGGAGTCCCTGAACAGGACCTGGGCAACAGCCTTCGGGTCGCCGCTCGGATGCCATGGCCTGCCCAGGTGGACAGTGTTGGCCGCGGCGTCCGAGACCAGCCGGCACTGGTCAAAGAGGTAGCCGTACCTGATGGACAGGTCCAGGCTGCCGGCGGTCACGTACCCGTTGTTCGTGCTGGAGGCGCGGTTGAGGGACTTGATCTCGCAGCCGCTGAAAACAGCCGTTCCGCGGCCGAAGATGAAGTCAACGTCCCCTTCCACATAGCAGCTATCGAAGTAGAACCGGGCCTGGACGCCCGCCGCCGGGGAATTGACCAGCAAGGTGTCCTGGTTGCCCAGCATCCTGACGTTGGACAGCACCGAGCGGTCCGCCGTGATGTGCAGCGCGACGGCCTGGCGGTCCTTCATGCCCGGGTTGGCTGCTTCGTCGAAATCGTTGCTGAACGTCAGGTTCCGCGCCACGAAGTCCGGCCCGTCAACCCGCACAGAGGCGCTGCCGGAGGTGCCGAAGTTCCCGCTGCCGTCCGGCTTGGGCGTTCCGGACGCGTTGTTGTAAACCAGCACTACGTCCTCCGGCCGTCCGCCCTGCCCAATGAAGGAGATCCGCGGCTTGTCAGCCGGAACCCGCACCGCCTCCCGGTAAACGCCCGGCTGGATCCTGATGATTGTCCGCTGAACGCTGCCAGGAGGGACGGAATCGACGGCGGACTGTACAGCCGTGAACGTCCTGCCCGGTCCGACGTCGAGCGTCACCGGCAAATCGATGGGCCGTTCGGCGGGCCAGTACATGCCCAGCAGGGGATCGGTGCCCGCGTCGATATTCAGGAAGTAGCCCGGCGGGACGATCTCCTTGGACTGCAGCTCGCGGGCCACGAGACGGGCCACCGCCAACGCGCCCGCGGCCTGGAAGTGGGTATTGTCCTCTGAACCCTGGGGATACTGCGGGTGCTCGCCGGGGGCCAGGTGCAGGAAGTGCTGCTTGGTTCCTTCCGGGCCCAGCTGCTGCCACAGTGTCTTCGACGACGCCGTCAGGTCCACCAGGGGAGTGCCGGACGCCGCGGCGAGTTCGCGCACTGCCTGCGGATACGCGCCGTGGGAATCCTGGGCGTTCCCGAAGGAATCGAAGCGGCGCCGTTCCACGGAGGTCACCAGGACGGGCTTGCCTCCACGGGCTTTGGCGCCGTCAATGTACCGGCCCAGGTATTCCTTGAACGTGGAGTCGGGCAGCGTTCCCCGGTTGGGGTCCGTGACCTTCTCGTCGTTGTGGCCGAAGGAGATCAGCAGGTAGTCGCCCGGCTGCATCAGGGCCAGTACCCGGTCCAGCAGCCCGGCGTCGGCATAGCTCTTGGAGGAGGCGCCGGACCAGGCGTAGTCAAAGACGGTGGCCTGCGGCCCCAGCAGGAGCGGCAGTGCCTGTCCCCAGCCGGCGCGGGGCCGTTCGGACTGCTGGTAGGCCGACGACGTCGAGTCCCCGACGACAAAAATGACCGGTTTGGTGCGGGGTTTCGTGGGGTCCGGGTCTGCCTGGGGGAAGGCGCTGGCTATGCCCGTTCCGGAGAGTGCCATGGTGCCTGCGGTGAGTGCGAGGGTGGCCAGGACGCTGCGGCGGCTCGGCAGGATGGCGGCCATCAGAGGTCCCCTCCGGCGGTGAAGATGGGGCCGGTGGAGTTCTGGAGCAGTGCCGGCACCGCCTGGGCCGGGTGGACCTGGGTGCGAAGCGTGGGCGTCCAGGACGTGTCCGCTGCCAGCTGGTCAGCAGGTGCGGCAACGGCGTTGTACTCGGCACGCAGGTCGGTGATCTTGCCGTTGACGGCGTTCCCGATGGTGGTGATCGCGGTTCCCTTGAAGCGGGTGATGACCTTTGCGGGGTCGATTCCGTCCGGCAGCGTAAAGGCATTCGCCTCGGCGTAGAGGTGGGAATCGAACCCGGCGCCCAGCGTGTAGCCGTAGGGGATGGTGCTGTCTTCATTCACCGTGAAGTGGTTGTTGTACACGTCCACCTGGCCGAACCGGACGCGAGGGGCGCGCTGACCGATGTTCTCGAAGACATTGTGGTGGATGGTGACGCGCAGCTTGCCGGGGTCCCCCCGGTTGGTGTTGTCAGTGGAGCCGATCAGGAGCAGCTTGTCATGGTCGGAGAACCGGTTGAAGGACATGGTCACCAGGTCCGAGCCGTTGGTGACGTCCACGGCGCCGTCGTGCACCTGATAGGGGCGGCCGAAGTACTCCGGCTGGGAGCTGTCCAGGTTGGGGGCGTCCGTGAATTCGGAGTGGTCAATCCAGACGTGGGTGGCTTTGTTGATGACCTGCAGCAGATCGTACTCGCTGTTCCAGTTGCCCTCGGCGCCGTCGGTGGGGTCCCACGCGGGGAAACAGTCGGCGGCGTCCCGCACCGTGAGGTTGCGGACGATCACGTTGGTGGCACCGTTGACGCGGAGGGCGGCGCCGCTGATGCTGCTCTCCGGCGTGGCACCCACGATGGTGGTGTTGCTGGGGATGTCCCACCGGATGGTCTTCGCCTGGTTTGCTGCGGCGAGGCGCCGCGCGCTTTCCTGCGGGCCCGCCGGTTCCTGGCTGCGGCCGTAGGTTGCGGGGTCGAAGTCCTGAAGGTACTGCTCAAGGCTGTAGCCGGTTCCTTCGGCGTAGTTTTCACAGGTCAGCGCTGAACCGTCCGGTGCCGTGTTGGCATCAATGGTTCCGTGGACCCGGACAATCTTGGGCTGGGTGCCCGCTTCAGCGAAGGCGGCCAGCAGCTCGGCTTTGGTGGAGACGTCGTAAACGTGGGCATCGTCTGCCGCTGAGCCGCCCGTGGTTCCTGTTCCCTCGGACGCCCAGCCGTTCCCTTCGGCAAGAACCTGGCGCTCCAGCGGGGTCTGGGCGGTCTGGGCGGTGGGATCGGATACCGGGCTCGGAGCCGCTCCAGCGGGAGCCGATATGGCCAATGCTCCTGCCACGGCAATGGCTGCGGACATGGATAAGCGGGTACTGCGTTTTCGCATGTTCTCTCTTCCGTCATTGGAATGAACTGCGCCCGGCTCGGAGTCCACTATGACGCCGGCATTGTGAGCGCTGACAAGGACACTACCCAGAAAGCGGTTTCTCAGCAATAGCTGGATCAGAGGCAGGTGCTGTTTTGGCACGTCAGCTGTGCCTTCCGGCCTTCTTCGGGAGCATATTGTGGTGGCTGTCGGACGGGCGCACCATGGTGGTATGAACGCGGAAACAGCTGCACCTGTGGACTTGAGCCTTCCCGAAGCCTTCCTCCTCTTGGCGACAAATGACAACGACGGCAAACCCGAAATTCCCGTCTTCGCACTCAGGACCACCCTGGCCGGGGCGATACTGGGGGAGCTGGAAATGCAGGGGGCGATCGAGCTGCAGGGAAAGCATGTAAGGGCTACCGGCGCCACCCCCAAAACCGAGCTCCGGCGTGAGCTGGAGGCTATCCGGCACAAATCACGCCTCCACACACCTAAACGGTGGGTTTCGATGATGGAGAGCCGTGGGGAAGTGCAGCGCGTTTATGAGGGCATGGCGTCCCGGGGCATTGTGGAACATGCGGGCGAAAAGCACCTCGGCTTCTTCCGGACAGTGCGGTTCCCGGAGAAGGACCACGCTCCGGAGGCGGCGCTCATGAAAAAGCTCCGGGCCGCCCTCGCTGTTGTACCGGCCGGGCAGCAGGTGCCTGAATCCACGCCGGCCCCTGCAGCGACCACCGATGGGAAAACGACGGACGCCGCGCAACCAGCTGCCAAGGCACCCGATGCCAGGACGCTGGCCCTGATCGCTTTGCTTCAGGCTGCCGGGCTGTTCCACAAGCTTTTCCCGTCAGCTGACAGGGTGTGGGCGGACGAGCTCGCGAAGGACTATTGGCCGGCCCGTGCGGTGGAGGACGAACTTCGGATGATCAGGTTGGCGGAGGAAGAGGCCCCGGCCTTGTGACTCGGGCCCGCATCGAGGCCGGTCCGGCGTATGCCAACGGCTGCCGGGTTGCAGTTGTTCGGGTGGTCTTGGAGCAGCCCGTCAGCGCCCTCTGGTGTCCACCGGAATCACATCCACCCGGGCGCCGGGACCGAGCACCACCAGGACGTGACGCGCCGTAATGCCGTCCAGGGCCTTCACTACCTGCCCCATGCTCCCGTTGGACGCAGGGGAGGTGACCGGTTCCGCCGGGGAGGCGGCGTCGTCGTCCGTTCTGAGCCAGACGGTGACCTTTGCACCCCCGGTGGCCCCGGCAATGTCCTGTGCGAGCCCCTCCGCGCCGGGCCGGGCCACGAGCGTGACATAGTCGATGGTCCGTGTCCGTGGGGGCGCGGCCGCCTCGAGAACAGCGCGGTCGCGCCGCCACAGGGCGAAGTGGTAGCCGGCCACCATCCCCGCGGCCACTAGGAGACCGAGCGGTCCGCGGATGCGGTCGATGGCGCTGCCGCCCGATACTTCGCCCAGGAGGAATTCCAAGATCCGGTACCCGATCACCAGCAGGGCAATCAGGGCCACCACGGCACTGACGCCGAAGAACGCGATGAGGTAGATGCGCCTTCCGTGCGTGATCGCATCGGCGCTGTTTGGCTGCTTCGCCGGTTTCCATGCAAGCCACCAGACCGGGCCGCCCACCACCAGGGAACTGATGCCACCCAAGAGCAGGGTCCGCTCCGTGCCTCCGGCCAGGGGCAATACTGCGCCGGCCAGCAACGAACTGACAATCACGCCAATGCCTGAGGCCGCCGCCGCCAGGGCCACCGCGGACGTCACCAGGAGGCTTCCCCGCCGGGTTTCACCGGACCTGTCCACCGACACGGCCCGGTGGTAGCGCCACACCACTGCCCCGATCACAGCAGCGGCCAGCGCCGGGGCCAGGGGTTCGAGGAGCTTGCCCATCGGGTCTGCCCGGTCGAAGGCCAGCCTGAGGAGGACAAACAGCACCACTGCGCCGCCAGCGAGCGCGGTGATGCCGGCCGCGAAGATTCCGACGGCGATCATGCTCACGTCAACGAGGGCCGTCCGGAGCCTGCGTCCGCCCTCGTGGAACCAGTGCCACCACCACACCGAGCCTCCGCCGGCCGCCCACACCACTGACCGGAGCACGGAATACCACCATGGTTCCGCCCCGGTGATGGCAAAGCTGGCGCCCCGGATGGCGGTGTCGAGCAACCCGCCCAGCGCGGAAATCGCTGCAATCGCGCCGACGACCAGGCCATAAACGGTTCCGATGGTGGTCCGAATATCCTCCAGGTGGGCGGCCCCTTTGTCCGGATGCCTCCACATCCAGCGGTGCCACACCCAGACGGTGGCCCAGACCAGGCCGTTGGACAACAGGGACGCCCACTGGCCGCGCGGACCGCCGATGAGGGACGCCCCCAGTTGCAGCAGCGACGTGGTGGCGACGATCAGCGAGATGGTGTACATGCCGGCCAGGTACAAGCCCCAGCCGGCTGCGGCGCGCTCCGCCTCGTCGATCCTGCGCCACAGGAACCACCACAGGAGCAGGGCGAGCGGCCCGCCGATCAGGGTGAAGGCAAGTCCCCCGGCGAGGCCGGGAACATCCCGGGCTGCAAGCACTGCCCCGGACGCGAAAAGGCGCTCCAGCAACCCGCTGAAGCCGGAAGCCGCGATCATCACCAGGGCGAACAGCAGGGCGTACTGGATGAGGCGGCGCAGGGTGGTCTGGGCCCGGGTCAGGCCCGTCGACGCCGACACTAGCTGGGAACTCATGGCCTTGCCGGGACGCCAGCGCAGGTAAGAAGGGGGAACGGGGCCGCGTCCACCTTCCACCTGCCGTCGACCTTCACGAGTGAAAAGGCGTCCTCCGACTGATACTCGGCTGGGCCGAAGGGGCCGCCGTCAGAAGACTGCACGATGGACACGGTCACGGTGGCCGATTCCGCCCGTTCCCTGGTGGAGACCAGGACCACCCGGTCCGGTGGAGGCATGCCGTCGAATTTGCCCACGCACTGCGTCTGGGCCGCTGCTGTCAGGTATGAGCCCGCGGTTACGGTATCGCCGTCGATCACCGCAGCGCTGTACCGCTGCACTACCCCGGCAGGACTGGCCTCGTCCAGCGGTTCCGGTTCACCCCTCATGAACACGACGGCCAGCGCGACCGCCACCAGCACGCCGACAGTGCCAAGCAGAACGATGAGGATCCTGTCAGGTTTTCTCGCTGCACCGTTCATGCGGTCAGTATGAGCCTCCGGCTCCACAATTACTGTCGCCTTTCAGCCGCGATTTGGTCACTTTTCAGCTTCCGCCAACCATAGTGACGACGATGTTGCTGTTGCTGCAACACAAACCCGCACCGCTACATCTCCGAGAGTTCATGGCAGAACCGGCCTGCCGAGCGGTAGAAGGGAAAACAAATCCACCAAACCCTCTTGACTGTGGGGTGGATCACGGCCTACCTTGAAGCAACAGTGTTGCAGCAAATGCAACTCCAACTTTCATTGGTGGACACATGAGCAACGAATCGAACGCACCCGGGCCAGGAGTCATTGCCGATGACGCCAACGGCCCTGCTTCGGGTGCAACCGCCGTACATGCCTCAGGCTCCGGCGTGACTGATCCAACTGGTGCCGTCAGCGTCGACGGACCGAGCAAGGACGTCCGGCGCCGCGTGATCGCGGCCAGCTTTATCGGAAACTTCGTGGAGTGGTTTGACTACGCCGTCTACGGCTACCTGGCCGTCACCATCGCCACGGTCTTCTTCCCTGAATCAGATCCCCAGACCGGCCTTCTGCTGACCTTCGCCCTTTTCGCGATTTCGTTCCTGGTCCGGCCTCTGGGCGGGTTCGTCTGGGGCCACATCGGCGACAAGGTGGGCCGGCGGACAGCCCTCTCCCTTTCAATCCTGATCATGTCCGGAGCAACCTTCTGCATCGCCCTGATCCCGGGTTACGACACCATCGGTATCTGGGCGCCCATCCTGCTCCTGATGATCAGGGTGGTCCAGGGCTTCTCCGCGTCGGGTGAATACGCCGGAGCGTCGGCATTCCTGGTGGAATACGCCCCTGCCAACCGGCGGGGCCTGTATGCCGCCGTGGTTCCGGCCAGCACCGCGGCCGGCCTGCTCCTCGGCTCGCTGATGGCCGGCCTGCTGACAACACTCCTGTCTACTGACGCAATGCACAGCTGGGGCTGGCGCCTGCCGTTCCTGCTGGCGGCCCCGATGGGCCTCATTGGACGGTATATCCGGACCAAGCTGGAAGACACTCCCGTGTTCCGCGAACTTGCGGCCGAAGACCAGAAGGACAAGGCACCTGTCTCCAGCCTCTTCCGGAACCACTGGCGCCAGCTGCTCCAGGCCGTCGGGGCCGTCCTGCTCAACGCCGTCGGCTTCTACGTGATCCTCAGCTACATGCCCACGTATTTGTCCTCGGAGCTGGGCCTGGGCGAAACCGAATCATTCCTGGCCACCACCATCGCGCTGGTCACCTACATCGGCTTCATCTTCCTCACCGGCATGCTCTCGGACCGCTATGGCCGGAAGAAGGTGCTCATCAGCGCATCGGTGGCCTTCATCCTCCTGACCGTCCCGGCCTTTGCACTCCTGGGAACCGGGAACTTCCTGGTCATCGTCCTGGTCCAGATCCTGCTGGGCGCCATGCTCACCCTGAACGACGGCACCCTGCCGAGCTTCCTGGCGGAAATGTTCCCGACCCGGGTCCGCTACAGCGGCTTCGCCGTCAGCTTCAACCTGTCCAACGCCCTGTTCGGCGGCACCGCCCCGTTCATGGCGACGCTCCTCATCGCGGCCACAGCCAGCGACCTTGCGCCGGCCTGGTACCTCGTCGCTGCCGCCGTCGTCTCCCTGATCGCCGTGGCCCTCTCCAGGGAAACCTGCAAAGAGCCCCTGCGCCACGAATAGCTTCCTTCCACAACCAGCAACACCTTAAGAAACTCAGACAGAAAGGCATCACCCATGACCACCACCGCCGAGAACATCTCCTCCATCGCCGAACTCGAGCGCCTCAAGGTCCTCCACAACGGGTCCAAGGGCAAGCTCACGTTCTCCGACGCAGAGTTCGAGCGCCGCCTGGGCGGCCTCCGCCAAATCATGGCCGCCAAGAACCTGGACGCGGTCATCCTGACCAGCTACCACGGCATCAAGTACTACTCCGACTTCCTGTACACCACGTTCGGCCGCAACTACGCCCTTGTAGTCACCGCCAATGATTCGGTGACGGTCACCGCCAACATCGATGCCGGCATGCCGTGGCGCACGTCCTACGGCGAGAACATCGTGTACACCGACTGGCGCCGCGACAACTTCTACTTCGGCCTGCAGGAGGCCCTGCGCCAGCGCGGCGTCAAGGCCAGCCGCCTCGGCGTCGAGGACGACTTCCTGCCGGGCCTGACCCGCGAGAAGATCGCCGCAGCCTTCCCGGGCGCCGAACTCCTTGACGTCTCCCAGGACGCCATGCGCCAGCGCATGATCAAGTCCGCCGAGGAAATCGAGGTCATCAAGCACGGCGCCCGCATCGGCGACCTTGGCGGCGAGGCCATCCGTGCCGCGATCCGCGAGGGAATCACCGAGTACGAGGTGGCGCTTGCCGGCACCGAGGAGATGGTGCACGAGATCGCCAGGACCTTCCCGGACCGGGAAGTCCGTGACACCTGGGTGTGGTTCCAGTCCGGCATCAACACCGACGGCGCCCACAACTGGGCCACCACGCGCAAGCTCCAGCAGGGCGACATCCTTTCCCTGAACTGCTTCCCGATGACCTCCGGCTACTACACGGCCCTGGAACGCACCCTCTTCCTGGGCCAGCCGGACGAGCGCTCGCTGGAACTGTGGAACATCAACGTGGAGGTCCACAAGCGGGGCCTGGAACTCATCAAGCCCGGCGCCGTGTGCAAGGACATCGCCGCCGAACTTAACGAGATCTACGTCAGCCACGGTCTGCTCGCCAACCGCACCTTCGGCTACGGTCACTCCTTCGGCGTCCTCAGCCACTACTACGGTCGCGAAGCCGGACTCGAGCTCCGTGAGGACATCGACACCGTCCTCGAACCCGGCATGGTGGTCTCCATGGAGCCGATGATCACGGTTATGGACGGCCTGCCCGGCGCCGGCGGCTACCGCGAACACGACATCCTGGTCATCGGCGAGGACACGGTGGAGAACATCACCAAGTTCCCGTTCGGTCCGGAACACAACATCATCGGCGCGTAGGCGCCACAACCCGAAGCGGCGCCGCGGTCCACGTGGCGCCGCTTTCGGCGTCTCCGCCGAAGATAAGGAAAGATGATGGCTACCATGACCCCATCAGCAGCAAAGAACACGGACACCGAAGCCCCGGCGGCGAACGGCAACGGCACCAACGGAAGCACGGACACCAAAGGCGCCTCCGTCGTCGTCAACGCCATCGCCGTCCTGCGCACCTTCACCGCGGACGAGCCGCTGCTGGGCGTCACCGAGATCGCCAACCGCGTGGGCATGCACAAGAGCTCCGTCTCGCGGATCCTTGCCACCTTCGAGCAGGAAAACCTGGTGGAGCGGGACCCCGAGACCCGCCGGTTCCGCCTGGGCCTGGGGCTGATCGCCGTCGCCGGGCCCCTGCTGGCCGAGATGGAAGAACGGCGCGTGGCCTACCCGGTGCTCCGCCGGCTGACCGAGCAGACGGGGGAGACCAGCGCCCTCATGCTCTGGAACGGCGACGAAGCCATCTGCGTGGAGCAGATCGCCAGCCACCACCAGATCAAGCACACCACGCCGCTGGGCGCCCGCTACCGGGACGCGATGAGCGCCTCCGTCCAGGTCTTCCTGTCCACCCTGCCCGCCGAACGCGTCCGCGAACTGCTCCGCAGCGGAACCATCACCTACCCGGGAATGGACGACGCCGGCCTTGCCGCCTATGAGGCCCGGCTGCAGGAGGTCGCGGGCCGGGGATGGGCCGAGAACTACGGCGAGTCCTCCATGGACGAAGTGGGGGTTGCCGCCCCCGTCCACGACCACCGCGGCGACGTGGTGGCCGTGGTGCTGGTCCCCGCGCCGCGCTTCCGCGTCTCACGCGAGCGGCTGGAGAGCCTGGGCGAGGCCTGCGTTGCTGCCGCGGCGCAGGTGACCACCCGCCTGGGCGGACGCGCCGCCGGGTAACGCTGCACCTAGGGCAGCACGGCCATCCGCGCCGCCAGGTGCAGGGCCGCCAGCCGGCCGGTGCCCCGCGGATCGCCCCCGCACAGCTCGAAGATCCGCTGCAGCCGGTGGTGCATCGACTGCCGCTCCAGGTGCAGCTCCCGCGCCGACTGCGCTGTGTTGCACCCGGAATCCAGCCACACCTGCAGGGTCTCCAGCAGCTGGGACTGGCGCTGCGCATCGTGGTCCAGCAGCGCCTTCAGGTGCCGGCTGACAAACGCCGCCCGCGCCGAAGCCTCGATGCCTGTCAGGGCAAGGCTCTCGACGGCGGTGTCTTCCGCATCAATCACCACCAGGCCGCGGGACGGGTGCTGCCTGCGCGGGGATGCGTTCCGGCGGCGGATCTGCCGCACATCCAGGGCCCGGCGCGCTTCGGCCAGTGACCAGGCGGCTTCGGCCACCCCGGCTGTCGGCGGCCCCACTGCTATTGCTGCATCGTGGTCGCCGTCCACCCCTTCCAGGGACGCCAGGAGCTTCCGCCGCCCGCCGGCGGGATCGGCAGGAGGCAGCGCGATCATCACCACCAGCTCGGCATCATCCAGGTAGGCGGCGCTGGGGATCCGGCTGGAGCTCAGGAATGACTCGATCACGCGGCGGAGCCTTTGGGGCGATGCGGCATGGATGGCCGCCACCACCGCCGGGGTACCCGCCGGAAATCCGGCACCCGGAGCCAGCTGCTCCAGGCGCCACGCCGGCGCGGCGGTCAGGACCGCCCGCATGAGTTCCGCCCCGGCCTGCGCATGCAGCCCCGGCGGCATGTGCTGCAGGAGCGCCAGGCCCAGGATGTCCACCGCACGGTCGCCGGCCACCCGCGCCAGGCCCGTGTCCACACCGTCCGGAACGTCCACCTCAAGCCGGCCCATCAGCACACCGCGGACGGGAATGTCCACGGTGATCACTGTTCTCCCGGCCGCCTCTCCGCGGCCATCCTGCGCATCTTGGCCGCTGCCGCCGTCGTCCTTTTCCTGCCAGCCGGCCGGCACAGCGCTGCCCAGGGCAACGCCCCACGGCGAGACGAGCTTCACCGCCGAGCTGATGATGCCGGCCAGCACGCCAAGGATCTGGTCCAGCGACGCACCGTGCGCCAACTCAGCGGCCATGGCCCGGGTGGCGGCGTCGGCCTGCTGCAGGTGCCCCACGGATTCGCTCACCAGGATCGAGTTGATGGCCTGCATAACGCCGACGAACGGCACCACCTTGCGCAGCTCCACGACGGCCAGGCCGTGCTCCTTCGCCGCCTCCAGCATGTCCGCAGGGATCTCCGGCAGCACGCCGCCGGTCTCCACGGCGAGGGCAGCGATGCCGCGCTGCGCCAGTTCGCGGACGTACGAGGCCCGTTTCTCCGGCGTTGCCGATGCCAGGGTGATGCCGCCGCACAGCAGCAGCTCGCCGCCGCGCAGCAGGGGAGCGATGTCCAGCACCTCGCTGGAGTGGACCCAGCGCACCGGGTGCTCCGCCATGGCGCCGGGGGAGTGGACCACGGGATCGGCGGCAGCAAGGACGGGGTGGGCGAGAATATCGCCGAGGGAGACTGACATGACGTTCCGTATGGATTAGTAGTGATGTGTTAGACATATCGTATCTTGTTGCTTGTGATGGGTGCCACATAGCCTTGAAGTACTCATTCACCTCCTGGAGGCTCCCATGCAAGAAAAGCTTTCTTCAGCAGCGCAAAGGCGCGCTGCTGCCGCAGGAAACCAGAGCACGCAAAGCCACAGCACTGAAGACCACGAAGCCTGGCTCCAGCCCATTCCCGAGTCGGCGCGGACCCGTAAAGTATCCGGCCAGTTCTGGATCTGGGCGGGTGCCAACCTGGCACCCATCAACTGGGTGCTGGGGGCTCTCGGCATCCACCTCGGGCTTGGCTTCGCCGACACGGTCACCGTCCTGGTCCTGGGCAACCTGATCGGCATGCTCCTCTTCGGCTGCTTTGTCCTCCTCGGCCAGAAGACCGGCGCCACCGGCATGGTCCTGGCCCGCGCGGCATTCGGCCGGCAGGGCAACTACCTGCCGGCCGCCATCCAGGCACTGTTGGTTATCGGCTGGTGCGCGGTCAACACCTGGATCATCCTGGACCTGGTGATGGCGCTCTTCGGAACCCTTGGCTGGGTGGACCCGGAAGCCCAGAACTACGCCTGGAAGATCGGCGTCGCCACCGCCATTATGGCCGCCCAGGTGGCCATCGCCTGGTTCGGCTACAAGGCCATCGCCGCCTTTGAAAAGTGGACGGTTCCGCCCACCATCATCATTCTGGCTGTTATGTCCGCGGTGGCCTGGTTCGGCATGGAGATCGACTGGGGCTACGCCGGTCCGGCCGGTCAGGTCCTGGAAGGCTCCGAGCGCATCGCCGCGATGAGTGCCGTGATGACCGCCATCGGCATCGGCTGGGGCATCACCTGGTTCACCTACGCCGCCGACTACTCCCGCTTCGTCAGCACCGAAGTCCCCAAGCGCAAGGTCTACCTGGCGTCCGTCCTGGGCCAGTTCATCCCGGTGGTCTGGCTCGGAGTGCTGGGCGCCAGCCTGGCCACGAACAGCGGTGAGGTGGACCCCGGCAAACTCATCGTGCAGAACTTCGGCGTCCTGGCACTGCCGGTGCTGCTGATGGTGCTCCACGGCCCCATCGCCACCAACATCCTGAACATCTACACCTTCTCGGTGGCTACCCAGGCCCTGGACATCTCCATCAGCCGCCGTAAACTGAACCTTTTCGTCGGCGTCTTCTCCCTCATCGCCGTCGTCTTCTTCATCTTCCAGGAGGACTTCGCCGCGGTCCTCGATGCCTGGCTGATCGGCCTGGTGGCCTGGGTGGCCGCCTGGGGCGGCGTCATGCTGGTGCACTACTTCTGGCTGGACAAGCGCTGGCCGGGGGATCCCGAGCGGCTGTTCGACGGCGTCGGCACGGGCAGGCTGCCCAGCATCAACTGGGCGGGTGTCACCTCCCTCCTGGCCGGCATCTTCGCCACGTGGCTGTTCATGTACGGCCTCATCCCCGTCATGCAGGGCCCCATCGCCGTGGCCCTGGGCGGCTGGGACCTGTCCTGGCTGGCAGGCGGCCTGACCAGCGCCGGCGTCTACGCCGTCCTCGGACCGCGGGCCCACGTCCGGTACATCGGCCTTAAGAACAAGGAAGCTTCCCAGCCCCAGAGCGCCGCCAGCGCCCCCGTCATCCCGGTCCTCTGACCTTTCCCCCACCTATCCGGGCGGGCGCCCAGCGCCCGCCGAAAGGATCCATCGTGAACCAGCCCGCCATCGCGGACCTCCTGCACCCGATCACCTGGCCCGAGGGCTTCAAAGCCGCAGCGTCCTTCACCTTCGACGTGGATGCCGAGTCCTGCACCATCGCCCACGATCCCGCCAGCACCCGCCGGATGTCGCTGATGACCCACCAGTCCTACGGGCCTAAGGTCGCAGTGCCGCGGCTCCTGAAGATCCTGGAGCGGCAGGACATCCACGCCACCTTCTTCATCCCCGGCTTCACCGCCGAGTCCTACCCTGACGTGGTGCGGCGGATCGTGGACGGCGGGCACGAGGTGGCGCACCACGGCTACCTGCACGAACCCATGCAGGGTATTGACGCCACCACCGAGGCCGCCTACCTGGACCGCGGCCTGGAGGCGCTGGCGAAAGTAGCGGGCGTCCGGCCCGTAGGCTACCGGGCGCCGTGGTGGGAACTGAACTGGCACTCACCGGGCCTGCTGGCCGACCGCGGGTTCCTCTACGATTCGAGCCTGCTCGACGGCGACGCCCCCTACCGCTTCGCCGTCGCCGCGGACGATCCCCGGGACATTGTGGAGATCCCCGTGGACTGGACCCTGGACGACTGGGAACAGTACGCCTTCTACCCCGGCGTGACCGGCAGCGGCGTCATCGAAAGCCCGGCCAAGGTACTGGAGATGTGGACCCTCGAGGCAGAGGCGCACCACTCCCAGGGCAGCTGCTTCGTCCTGACCAACCACCCGTTCATCTCCGGCCGGCCCTCCAAAGCCGTGGCCCTGGAGCAGCTGATCGAGCGCGTGAAGGCCATGGACGGTATGTGGGTGACCACCATGGAGAACATCGCCGAGCACACCAAGGCGACCGTCAACGAAATCCACACGCACGCCCGGATCGAGGTGCCCACCTTCCCGGGCGCCGGCGCCCGGTTCGAACCGGCCGGAGTGTGTGAAGCGCTGCTGACGTAAGGCGCGGGAGGACGGACGACGGCAGGAGGTTCCCGCCGTCGTCCTTTCCCATATGCGGTTCTTGACGGCTCGAAAAACCATGGTGACGATGGGGTATGACTGAGTCGACAGATACCCCGGATGCCCCTTTTGACGACGACAGTGCGGAGGACGTCTCCCACACCGAGACGCCCGAAAGCATCGCAGAGGAAGTTAAGGACGAGATCCGCCTGGGCCATGTCCAGGACGACGTAAGCCACGTCCTCGAGGAACGTTTCGAGGAGGAAGGCATCGACATGCGTCCCGAAGAGGTGGACGAACTCGCCGAAGAGATCGAGCGGGACGCCTCCACCTGAAGCTTCCAGGAGCTGACCACGGCGGTAGCTGACCCCGGATAACATTTAAGCGGTGCGGGGTGCGGGCTCGAAACGGCAGGGAACAACCTGGATTAGTGCGCTGGCCGTGTTGGGCGCATGGCTCCCCGGAGTAATACCAATGATCCAGGTGGCCCGCTCCCCAGCCCTTGACCGCTATGGCGGATGAGAGCCCCTGCGGGGGAAGAAGTCAGTTCCTGCCGGGCCGTTCCTGGAGGTGGGCCTGCAGGAGGTTGGTTGTCCGCTGCGCGCACTGCTTGATGCCGCGAAGATGGTCCGCCGCCAGCCGGGGCAGGGCGATGGCGGGGTCGGAGTTGCGGGACTCCTCCCGGATGTTCAGTTCCAGGTCGAGGGCAAGGCTCGCGAGGCGTTCAGCGCCCACCATCTGGCTTGAGGTCTTGAGGCTGAGCACGGCATCGATGGAGCCGGGAAGGTCCCCGGTGGTGAGGGCGAGACGCAGCCGCTGGAGCCGATGGGGCAGGTGCGCGATGAAGTCCTGCACAAAGACCCGCCACACGCCCTCATCGTCATCAAGGTCTGCACGCAATCTTGCCAGGACTGTCTTGTCCAGGAGCGGCCGGACGTCGCCGTCGTCGGTCATGGCCCGCCGCCCGGGATGCCACCGTCATGCCCCATAGTGCCTCCGGCCCGTCAGACCTCCTGCGCGCACTGTGCCGCAGGACTTCTAACGGACGCTACGGGGAGCGGGGGGAGCGGGCATGCGTGGTGTGTACTCGTCTTTCAGCCACGCGACTCTTGGATGGCTGCCTTCCTTTAGTCCGGCATGCCCGCTGCCCTGGTGCTGACCCTCTACTGCCAGAGACCCCTTACTGCCAGAGACACGCTATTGCCAGAGACCCAGTGCGAACTCCGCGATCACGGTGGAGAGCAGGAAGGACGCCGTGATGGCCACCAGGCCCACGGGGATGATCTTCCAGCCGATGTTCTTCAGCAGCGGGATGTCCTTGCCCAGGGACAGGCCGGCGAGCGTCAGCATCACCGTGGCGATGGACAGGAAGTCCACGGTCTTGACCGCGACGTTGAGTGCTTCGGCCGCGAAGAACCAGGGGCTGGAGATGTACGCGCCGAGGGTGGTGACGAAGATGATGGCCGAGATCTTCCGGGTGGCCTTGGCCAGCGCGATGCTCACCAAAACCAGGGCCAGCATGATCGCGTACCCTGCCACAATGCTCAGGCTGAACCCCTTGGCCGCCACGGACGCCGTGCCGATGCCCAGGACGGTCAGCACGGACAGGGACAGCCACAGCGGCAGTTTCATGGCCGCCGAGGATTCCGCAACGCGCTCGCGGAACCGCCGGTTCTCCTCTGCCTGCGCTGCCTCGCGGTCCAGGTCCGCGACGGTGCGTTCGGCGGGGGCGCCTGCCGTTACGGCGGCTTCCTGGCGGGCTTCCTGCTTGCGGGTCAGTGCCTTGTAGAAACGGTCAGCCAGCGGCAGCGCGATGTAGATACCCACGTAGACGCCCAGCACGGTAGTGATCAGGTTGGACACGGCGGCCATGCCCAGGATGGCCTCCTGGTCCGCCGGGTAGGCGGCCACGATGCTGGCCGCGGAGGCCGCCATCATGGACCCGGACCCCACGCCGGCGCCCATGGCGAGGGCCAGCGGATCGAAGATCTTCCAGTTGGCAACGAGGGACGTCAGCAGCGTGATGAACACCGCGCCGAACAGCGTGCCGAAAACGTACATCGCCAGCACCCCGCGGTACTGGTCCGAATCCGGCCCGTACTTCTCGGACACCATGGCGAAGGACGGCTCACGGTCTAGGGAGAACGTGGCACCCACGGTCGCCTTGCCCATCCGCAGCAGCACGGCCAGCGGCAGGGCCAGCACGATGGTGCCCAGCAGGTGGCCCACTTCCTGGAGGAGCAGCGCCGGGCCTGCCTTGAGCAGCGTGGGCAGGCTGGGCCCGATGTTGAAGGCCAGCCGGGCCACCAGGAGCAGCACGGCGACGCCCACCAGGGCCGCGGCAACGCGCTGGAGGTCAAGGCCCAGGGGCTTGAATTTCTGGACCGAGACCAGCAGGCCCAGGATGAGGCCCCACACCATGGGGAAGATGATGATGGCGCCGATTCCGACGTCGATTTTCGCCTGCCCGATGAACTGGACCGCCAGCGCAATGACAAAGGCCAGGGCGGCAATCGGGACCGTCAGCCTGGTGCCGGCCTTGTCGATCCGGGCCGTTTTGGTAGTGCTCATGATGTGCCTTCCTGGGTGACAGTGCGACGGCGGTACGCGGCTTGGGTGAAGCGTTCCCGCTCGGTGGGGGTTGTGGCGGCGCCGGCGACGGTCCAGGCCAGCGCGGTGGCCGCCTGGAACATCACCCCGTATGCCTCAGGGGAATCCGCAAGCGCGGCGAACGCATGCGAGTGGATGGGTACGTTGGCGCCCGGAATGCTCAGCCAGGGGTGAAGGGACGGGATGACCTGGGAGATGTTGCCCATGTCGGTAGAGCCGCCACTCAGGCCGGAGGAGCGGGACGTGTCCTTGCCGAACGCGTTCATCGCGTCGGTCCAGTGTGCTGCGAGGATGTCGTCCTGCAGCAGCGGTTCGTAGAGGGGTTCTGCCTCCTCGATCACCAGGGTTGTGCCGGTGGCCAGCGCGGCGCCTTCGAAGCAGTTCCGGACGCGTTGATGCAGCGCCTCGTATTCCGGCAGCGTAAAGGCCCGGCACTCGAACTGGACCACGGCTTTTTCGGGGATGATGTTGGTGACGTGCCCGGCCTCGGCCACGAAGCAGGCGATCCGGTGGTCGGCGGGGATCTGCTGGCGGAGCAGGCCGATGGCCACCTGGCTCAGCACGGCGGCATCCGCGGCGTTGATGCCCTGGTGCGGGGCCGCCGCCGCGTGGGCGGCTTTGCCGGTGAACGTTGCCTGGTATCGGCCCACGGCCTGCGCGCTGGTGCCCGCCGGGTTGTAGGTGATTCCGTCCTGGACGGGGTGGACCATCAAAGCCAGCCCCACGCCGTCGAACGCCCCGCGCTCCAGCATCAGCGCCTTGCCGCCACCGTGCTCCTCGGCAGGGGTGCCGATGGCTTTCAGGGTGATGCCCAGCTCGTCCACGAAAGGCCGCAGGGCAAGGGCGGCGGCCACGGACGCGCCGGCGATCAGGTTATGCCCGCAGGCATGTCCGATCTCCGGCAGTGCGTCGTACTCCACACACAGCGCCACGGTAAGGTCCCCGGTCCCGGCGCCCGCACTGAACGCCGTGGGCAGGCCGGCGGTGCCGCGCTCCACCTCGAACCCGCCCTCCTCCAGCAGGACCGCGAGGGCCTCGGCCGAGCGGACCTCCTCGAAGGAGATCTCCTTGAGCGCGTGGATCTCCTTCGCCACCGCCTGGACGCGGGGTCTCCAGCGTTCGACGGCGTCCGCCAGGGCGGCGCGGAAGGCACCTGTTGCGGTGGTTGTGTCAGTCAGTTCCATGGACATCTCCCTTGATCTGGCGGGGCTTTCCTTTAGTAGGACAGGGACGGGAACGGCGAGCCGGCCGCGCGGGTGGGCACCCAGACGGCCTTGGTCTGCGTGTACTCGTCCAGGACGCCCGGGCCGGAGGAGCGCCCGTGGCCGGAGTCGCCGAAGCCGCCGAAGGGAACTGCCACGTGGATCGTTTTATAGGAGTTGATCCAGAACGTGCCGGCCTTCACCTCCCGGGCGATGTGGTGGGCGCGGGATACATCGGAGGTCCACACCGCGCCGGCCAGGCCAAAGTTGGTGTTGTTGGCGCGGGCGATGGCCTCAGCCTCGGTATCGAACGCGTCGGCGCCCACTACCGGTCCGAAGACCTCCGTGGTTTCCAGGCGGTTGGCCGGTGTGACGCCGTCGAGCAGCGTGGGCATAACCCAGTGTCCGCCTGCGAGGCCTGACCCGGCCAGTGCCTCCGGAAGCGCGGCCCCGGTGAGCCGGCGGCCGCCGTCGTCCATGCCGGCCGCGATGAGGGTGTTGACGGTGGCGAACTGCTGGGCGGTGATGATGGGGCCCACCTCGGTGTCCGCGCTGAGTGGCTCTCCCACGCGCAGCCGTGCGGCTTTCGCGGCGACCATCTCCACGAACTGGGCGTGCACGCTGCGCTCCACCAGGAGCCGTGACCCGGCAACGCAGGACTGGCCCGCACCCGAGAAGATCGCCGAGATGGCGCCGTCCGCGGCGCGGTCCAGGTCGGCGTCGGCGAACACGATGTTGGCGCTCTTGCCGCCGAGCTCCAGCAGGGCGGGAATTCCGGCCTGGGCGGCGGCGACAGCAACGCGGCGCCCGGTGGGGACGGAGCCGATGAAGCTGACCTTGCCCACGCGCCGGTCCGTGGTGAGGGTGGCGCCGACGGTCTGGCCGAGCCCTGCGGCCACGTTGAAGACGCCCGCTGGGAGACCGGCTTCGTGGGCGATCTGGGCGAGCCGGACCGAGGAGGCCGGGGTGAATTCGCTGGGCTTGATGATCACGGCGTTGCCCGCGGCCAGGGGTGCGGCGGAGTTCCAGCCGGCCGTGAACAGGGGAGCGTTCCACGGGGTGATGGCTACGACGACGCCCCACGGCACGCGCTCCGTGTAGGTGTGCCAGTTGCCGGGAACTGGAATGGTCTGGCCGGTCAGTTTGTCCGCCCAGCCGGCGTAGTAGCCGAACATTTCGGCCACCTTGGCGGCTTCGGCCCGGGCGTCCCGGATGGGCTTGCCCGTGGTGGCGGACTCCAGGATGGCCAGCTCTTCCCCGTGCTGTTCCACGGCGCGGCTGACGTTGCGGAGGATGGCGGCCCGCTCGAAACCGTTCATCGCGCCCCAGACCGCCGCGCCCGCCGTCGAACTTTCCAGGATGGCCTCGGCGCCTTCGGGGCCTGCGTCCGCATAGGTGGCAAAGGCTTCGCCGGTGGCGGCTGCGGTGAGGGTGATGCCCTCGCCACTGCCGGGAAGGGTGCGGCCGTCGACGAACGCGCCCAGGCCGCCCGGGAATGCTGCGTCCAGGACTGCTTTGGCGGTTGCTGCCGAGGAGGAGGTCGGTGCTGTGGTGATGCTCAAGGTGGGATCCTTTGGTGCTGGGGATGAGGGGCCGGTGCCGGGGATTTAGGCGGAGGGCGTGGTGCCGGCAGGGGCGGCGGCGCCGGGTGCTCCCGCCGGGGTGACGGCCGGGGCAACCACGCGGGCGATTTCCGTGAAGTCCGCACGGGGCCCGAGGACTGCCAGGGCGTCCTGCCACTGATTGGCGACGGCGGCGAGCAGGGACGGCGTTTCGCCGATCTGTGCGGCAACATCCACTGCGAGGGCTGCATCGCGGGCCATCAGGCCCAGCGAGAAGCCGGAATCGTGGGTGCCGGTGAGCACCCAGTTGGGGTACATGTTTGCGGAGACCTTGCTGCCGCCGGAGGCTGCACTGATGCTTGCGGCTGCTTTGGCGGGGTCGATGCCGTAGGCCTTCGCAACGCCCAGGGCTTCGCCCACGGAGGCCAGGTTGGCCGCCGCGAGGACGTTATTAAGGAGCTTGACCACGTTGCCGCTGCCGGGGCCGCCGATGTGGCTGTACTTGCCGCCGGTGAGGGCGAGGAGGACGGGCTCGGCTGCTTTAAGGGCGGCGTCGGTGGCGCCGACGAAAGCGCTCAGTGACCCTGTTGCGGCGCCGTCGCGGCCGCCGGAGACCGGGGCGTCAACGAAGGCTGCTCCCTGGGCTTCGGCGAGTTCGGCCATCTGCTTGCTGGTGGCCGGCTCGGAGGTGGTGGTGTCGATGATGGCGACCGTCCCGGGTGCTGCCAGGAGCTGGGGGACTGTTGTTTCCACGATGCTGGCGGCGGGCAGGGAGAGCACGGCATAGGGGGTTCCGGCGACGTCCCCGAGGGTGGCGGTGGTGGTGATGCCGGCTGCTTCCGCTCCTGACCGTGCCGTATCCGAGGGGTCGAAGCCGGTGACGTCCCAGCCGGCCTTGTGCAGGGTGGCGGCCATGGCTCCGCCCATGGCGCCGAGGCCGATGACGGCGATCCGCCGGGTGTTCTGGTTCATGGGGGGTGCTCCTGAAGTGCTGGGTAGGGGTGTTAGTCGAGGTAGATGTCCAGGTCTTTCCACAGCTGCTGGGTGCGGCGGATGGCGGCGCGGCTGCGTTCCGGGTGCGCCGCCTCCATGCCCGCGAGCAGGCCGTAGACCAGGGAGTTGGCGGCGGTGACGGACTGGAAGAACGAGATGCCTTCCGAGGCCACCACCAGCAGGTGGTCGGCCACGGCTGCCAGGCGGCCGCGGCGCATGTCGCTGATGGCGATGACCGTGGCGCCGGCCTGCTTGGCGGCTTCGGCGGCCACGATGATCTGCCGGACGGAGCGCCACATGTTGATGACCACCAGCACGTCGCCTTCGCCGAGTGTGTTGGTGCTGGAGGCCAGGTGCACGCCGCCGCGGTTCTCCAGGGAGATGGGGTACCCCATCGTGGCGCCGAGGTGGGCCATCACGCTGGCGGGACCGGCGAATGAGCCAATCCCGACGACGGTGATGGACTTGGCGGCGGCCATTGCCGCAATGGCGGCCTCGGCGTCGTCGGCTGTGTTGGAGTCCAGCGTCAGGCGGAGGTTCTCGATGTCGTGGTTCAGGGCGTCGTGGAGGGGGCTGCGGTGTTCGCCGTGCTCGGTGAGCGTGTCCTCCGTGGAGATCATCACCAGGTACCGGGAGCGCAGTTCCCGCTGGAGGTCCGGCCAGCCGCGGTAGCCAAGGTGCTGGGCCGCGCGGACCACCGTGGAGCTGTTGACGTCGGCGCGCTGGGCAATCTCGGCGATGTCCGCATAGGAGGAAAGCTGGGGGTTGCGGGCGATGACCTCCACCACCCGGCTCTGGGCCTTGGTGAGCGGGACGTCCGGAAGCGCGTCGCCGAGCCAGGCCTGGGAACTGTTCCCGGCGCCCGTGGTTCCGGCGTCGGCGGCCTCCACTTCTGCGGCGTTCGTGTTCAAGGACCACCCGTTCTGTAACGCAGATCACTCTGCAAGGCTGATTGCATTAAATGTACTCTGCAATTTAGCTTGCTGCTAGTGCTGCGCGTTTCCGTCACGTAAATCGTCATTGTGGTGGGGGTCCGGCAGCGGGACCATGGACGTATGGACGCTCAATCTCCGAAGGCCCGGGAGCTGAACCTTCCGCAGGCATTCCTCCTTCTGGCAACAAATGACGCGGACGGCGAGCCCGATGTGCCGCAGCCCTTCCTCCAGGCCGGCGTGGCCGGTGCCATCCTGGCCGAGCTGGATCTGCTTGGTGCCATCGAACTGCAGGGCAGGCACGTCCGGGCAACCGGCGTTGCGGTCGAGTCGGATTTCCAGCAGCAGCTGGACCTGATCCGGCACAAGTCACGGCCGCACACGCCCAAGCGCTGGGTTTCCATGCTGGAAAGCCGTGCCGAGGTGCACCGGATCTATGAGGGCATGACGGCGCTGGGCATCGTGCAGCATGTAGGCGAGAAGCATCTGGCGCTGTTCAGGACCACTCGGTATCCGGAAAAGGACCATGCTCCGGAGGCGGCACTGCTCCAGAAGGTTTCGGCAGCAATGGCTGCCGGGTCGGTGGAACCTGCGGTGGTCGATCCACGGACCAACGCGCTGATCGCACTCCTGCACGCGGTGGGGCTGCTGGAGAGGCTGTTCCCGGAGGCCGATCGCGGCCGTGCCCGGGAATTGACGTACAGCCATTGGCCTTCCCATGCTGTGGTCGAGGAGCTCCGCTCGGTCAGGCTGGCGGAGGCGGAAGCCGCGACCTAAGTGCACCGGTGCCGCGAGGAACCCCGCGGCTGGCGCTTAAAACAAGCGAACGACGGCGGGAGGTCCCGTCGTCGTTCGCTTGCCTGGCTCAGCTGTCAGTCGTCGTACGTGTTGGCGATGTACACATCACACGGGGCGTTGTGCGCCACGCTGTTGGCGACGCTGCCCAGGAGCCGGCCGATGCCGCGCATCCTGCGGTTGCCCACAACGATCAGCCGGGCGTCCAGGCGGATGGCTTCCCTGATCAGGGAATCTGCCGGTTTGCCGCGGGCTGCCGAGTACGTAATTTTCGGCCCCTGTCCTGATTTGCCCAGTTCGTTCGCGACGATTTCGGCGCTGTCGGCGTTCGAAATCCGCACCGTGTCCGAGCCGCTGCCGAAGACTTCGGCGTTCTCGGTCTCGAACGCGGTCACTACGTGAAGCGAAGCTCCCAGGGATTCCGCCAGGTCCCGGGCAACTTCCGCGGCTTTCCTGGCCGACTGGCTGGCGTCCACTCCTACAACAACTACTCCGCTCATTCCTGGCTCCCTTGCTTTTGGTGTGGCTATGGTCCTTGGCCAGTTTAGAGAACCGGGCTCCGGTACCGGCCGGATTGCTGAAAGTTTCATCCGTGAGTCCTTGCCACGCGCCGTATCATCAAGAGGCATCAGCCCGTCCCGGAGAGTGGAGCACCACATGCAACTCGGCGCGTTCTCAGTCAGCCTGACCGTCAAGGACCTTGCGGCGTCGGCCGCGTTCTACGAGAAACTCGGCTTCAGCAGTTTCGGCGGTGACATGTCGCAGAACTGGCTCATCCTGAAGAACGGCGAGACCGTCATTGGCCTGTTCCAGGGAATGTTCGAGAAAAACATGCTCACGTTCAACCCGGGCTGGAACCAGAATGCCGAGCCGCTGGACTCCTTCACCGATGTGCGCGAGCTGCAGCGGGAGCTCAAGGAGCAGGGCGTGGAATTCGTGGCGGAAGCCGACCCAGGGACCGCGGGACCGGCGAGCTTCATCGTTGTGGACCCGGACGGCAACCCGGTCCTCGTCGATCAGCACCGGTAAACTCCCGGCACTGTCAGGGAGTCGGCTCCGCCTGGCGGCCCCACGTCATCCTCCGGACTGTCTCGCTCTGAAGGCCGCTGAGCGCGGCGAGTTCGAAGTCATCCATCACACCGAGCCGGCGGGCCGCGGCAAGCAGCTCAAGCCGCTTCTGCTCCAGGTCCGCCTTGGACGCCTCGAGCTCAGCCAGCTCTGACTTCAGCTCCATAATCATCGCGAGCCGCTGCTCGGCCGGCAGCCCCGATGGCAGGAGATCGCTGAAGGACAGGCCTATGGTCCGGACAGTCCACCGTGACAATCCTGTGGCTTCGGCCAGCCGGGTAACTTTCAGCCCGTCGCGGAGCGCCTGCGCAACCTGCTGGTTCAGCCGGGCGGACAGCGGACGCATGCTGCTCGCGTTGAACGCAAGACGCTGCCGGTTCGCCTTGAGCAGCTTCCTGATCTTTTCTGCCTGAAGCGCGGCGTTGTCGGGCTTTGGTATTCCCCGGTAGCGGTAGAAACCGCTGTCAAGGTGTGCTGCAAGGGCCAAGTTCGCTCCTCGGTTCGGTTCCGCGGGATGGGCCAGATTTGAGGTTAGGCGGTGGGATGCAGCGGCGGAAATACCAATTGTGCGTGGGCCCATAACGGGAAAGTGTGGGTCGGGCAGCCATAAGGGACGCTTATCCGTCCACGCACTTTAGGTCTTATCCATACCGCCCGGATTTCCCTAGGGTCGAAAGGAAACGAGTACCGCTCGCTTCTGACTCTTTAGGAAGAGACCATGTCTGAATTTGTACCTGCATCGCGGGTGTCCCGCATCAAGTCTTCCGCCAGCGTGGCCGCCGCCGCCCGGGTGCGTGAGCTGAAGGCGGAAGGGCGCCGCATCCTGGACCTGACTGTCGGCGAGCCGGACTTCGACACCCCACAACACGTCAAGGCCGCCGCGGTGGAGGCCATCAACCGCGGCGACACCAAATACACGTCGGTCACTGGAACGCCTGCACTGCAGACCGCCATCCTCCAGACCCTCGAACGACGAACAGGTTTGTACTACACGCCAGCCGAGATCACCATCGGCGGCGGAGCGAAACAGGTTATCTTCACCGCGTTCATGGCTTCCCTCGACGCCGGCGACGAAGTGATTGTCCCCGCCCCCTACTGGGTTTCCTACCCGGACATGGTGCTCGCCAACGAAGGCAGGCCCGTCATCGTCCCCTGCGGCGAGGATGTCGGATTCAAGCTGACACCCGAGGCCCTTGGTGCGGCAGTGACAGGGCGGACCAAGTGGGTCATCCTGAACACGCCCTCCAACCCCACCGGCGCCGTCTACTCCCCGGCGGAACTGCGGGCACTCGCTGACGTCCTGGCAGGCTTCCCGCACGTCTACATCCTTACGGACGAAATTTACGACCAGATCTACTTCGGTGACGGCAAGCTCACCAGCCTGGTGGAGGTGGCCCCGGAACTGAAGGACCGCATCCTCGCCGTCAATGGCGTGTCCAAGGCCTACGCCATGACCGGCTGGCGGCTGGGCTACGCGGCAGGACCGGCGCCGCTCATTGCCGCCATCAACAAACTGCAGTCACAGATTTCCTCCTGCCCGTCCTCCGTGAGCCAGGCCGCCAGCGCGGCCGCGCTCACAGGTGACCAGGGCTTCGTCCGCGAAAGCGTGGAGACGTACCGCAGCCGCCGGGATACCGCCGTCGCCGGCCTGAACGCCATCGACGGTTTGTCATGTGCGACGCCGGAAGGCGCCTTCTACGCCTACGTCAACTGTGAAGGTGCCATCGGGAAGACGACGCCGGACGGCAGCGTCATCGCCGATGACCAGGACTTTGTTTTCTACCTGCTCGACCAGGCCTCCGTAGCGGTCATCCAGGGATCCGCCTACGGCCTGGGCCCCTACTTCCGCATCTCCTACGCCACCAGCCTGGACATCATCGAAGAATCCATCGCTGCCATCGATAAGGCCGTCCAGGCCCTCACCTGATCCAACCCACTGAAGGAAAACGCCATGATCCACGTCAAAACCAGTATCGACCGCCCCAGCGCCGACGCCGTCAGCCGGCTTGCGAAATTCTCGTCAGCCACCATCCACGAGGCCCAGGGACGCAAGGGTGCCCTCAGCTCCCGCATCAAGCCGATCGACAGGGCCATGTCCTTCTGCGGCCCCGCCACCACAGTCCGCTGTGCACCCAGGGACAACCTCATGCTGCAGGTGGCCATTCACTACGCACAGCCCGGCGACGTCATCCTGGCGGCAGCAGGGGAGTACGAGGAAGCCGGAACCTTCGGCGACGTCCTCGGCAACGCCATGAAAGCCAAGGGACTCGCCGGCCTGGTGACTGACTCCGGCGTCCGAGACACCCAGGACCTCATTGAGCTGGGGCTGCCCGTCTTCTCCGGGAGCGTCTCCATCAAGGGCACCGTCAAGGAAACGATTGGTCCCATCAACCACCCTGTGGTCTTCGGCGACGAGATCATCTACCCCGGCGACGTCCTCCGCGGCGACGCCGACGGCGTGGTGGTGGTCCGCAAGGACGAGATTGAGGAAGTGATCCGCCTGTCGCAGGAACGCGACGACGCCGAGCGTGAGCTCATCGGCCTTTACAAGGCCGGCGGCACCACCCTCGACCTGTGCAACCTGACGGATGTACTCAAAGCCAAGGGACTGCTGGTGGAACAGGCATAGCAGCGCCAGCAAAAGCAGCACGTGAACAGCCGCCGCAGGGATTGCCTGCGGCGGCTCTGCTGCGTGCCGTGGTTGAGCCTGCCGAAACCCCGTCGCCGGAGGGGTTTCCAGGCGCTGGTGTCCTAGGGCAGCGCAATGGCCCGGGCAGTGTCCGCGTACGCCGCGGCAGCCCGGGCCTGTAGCCCGGCAACCAAAGGGTTTTTAGCGCGCAGGAAGCGGATACTCCGGGGGGCCGAACGCGGCGTCTTCCAGATACCAGACAGTGGATCCGCCTCTGCTCGCCGGCATGATGCTGCCTTCAAAAACAAAAACGGGGTCCCCGGAACAGTCCTCGGGGCGCCAAAAGCCATTTGCAGGGCAATGGAAACCGGTTTTGGCCATCAAGCCCAGGCCTTTACCCGACGTCCTCCGGAGGGTGTTGATCTTTTTCACGGCTTCGCTCCAATTGATCCTGTAAAGATGTGACCGCCGCAATTTCCCGGCCTTGCCACAATTTTAGGATTCGGAACTCCGCATTACTAAGACGAATGATGCGTGGCCCAATAAGCGGTGGTTATGTACGAACTACCGTGCATATTTCGTGTTGAGCATTTCCTGCAGCATTTCCTTGAGGACCAGGAGAACCGCGGACGCCGCCTCGGAGAGCGGATCATGATCGGGGGTGCACAGCGCAATCTTGCACTGCAATGCCGGGTCCATGATCCGCAGGACATGGAAGTCCTCTTCGTGGAACAATGCGTCCGCCGCGGACTTGGGCATGATGGTGGCGCCCAGATCGGCCCGCAGCAGCCGCGCGAGCGACGGAACGGATTCCACTTCACCCACCAGGCGGACTTTGAGCCCCTTGCTGTTGAAGCCACCCTCCACCGCCTGGCGCAGGGTGTGGATCTGCTCCGGCAGGAAGAGTCCGTGGCGGGCCACCTCCTCAAGGGTGACCTCCCCGTTGGCGTGGTTCACGCCGGCCCTGTTCGCGTTGACCACGAAGTGCAGGTCTTCCACGATCATGGTGGTGAACTGAACGCCACGGATAGCGCCCGGCTCATAGATGAGCGCCATGTCCAGCCGGCCGTTCTTGATGGCTTCGCTGAGCACGCCGCCGTAAATTTCCGTGACATGCAGGACGATGTCCGGGTACCGGCTGGCCACCTCGCTGATAATCCTGGGCGTCAGGCTTGACGCCATGCTGTACGGGGCAATGGCAATGGAAACGCGGCCGGATGGTGCAGCGCCGGACTTGGCGACGTCCTGCCGTGCCTGGTCCACCAGGCGCAGGATGGACTGGGCATGCCGGTAGAGCGTGTGCCCGGCGGCGGTGGGCTTCACACCCTGTTTGCTGCGGATCAGCAGACGCTGTTTGAGCTCGGTTTCCAGCGCCGAAACCTGCTGGCTCAGGGCCGGCTGGGCCACGTGCAGGGCCGCCGCCGCCTTGGTGATGCTCCCCGAATCCACAATCTGGACAAAATACGCCAGCTTCCGCGTATCCATGGCCGCCTTCTCTCTTTGCGGCGTCCTGAACCCAGAAAGGTCATAACCGGATGCTATGGAGGGATACGCAACTGGTCTTTGTGTGATCCACATCTCTGACACTAGGTTGAACCCAGAACGCTATTTCACTGGCAGTACATTCTACCCCCGGGCAGAGATGCATTTTAACGATGACGTCAGACGCATTCTGCATAAAAGCGGTGTTTACCGGAATAGACGTTTTCTTTTACATTTCCGAAATATGCTCTCCATAACTTCGGAGCATTCAGGATCCGCCACCAGCACCGGATTCTTCTTGAGAAAGAGACACTAAATGCGAGCAACTTTCAAGGGCAAAATGGCGGCAATGGCCGCACTCTCCTCGGCGGTCCTGGTTCTCTCCGGCTGCGGGGGCGGCAGCGAGGCTGCCAGCAGCGGCAGCGCCACCTCGGGTGAGGTGAACCTGATCGCCTACTCAGGCGTGTGGCAGGACCAGTACACCGCAGCGGTGATCGAGCCCTTCAAGGCGAAGTACCCGGACATCAAGATCAACTACGCCTCCAAGCGGTCCTCCGCCGAGATGCTTAGCGCCCTGCAGGGCCAGAAGAACAACCCGGCCACCGACGTCGCGATCATGGACAACTCCGTCTCCACCACCGGCAACAAGCAGGGACTCTTCGAAAAGATCGATACCGACGGCGTCCCGAACCTCGCCAATGTCCAGGAAAAGTTCCGGGACAAGGAAGGGTACGGCCCTGTGGCCATGCTCGACGCCGTGGGCCTGGTCTATGACACCGCCACCTTCCCGGAGGCTCCGAAGAGCTGGAAGGTCCTCTGGGATCCGGCGTATGCCGGCAAGATCAACGTCAACGCCCCGCCCTCCCTGCTGGGCCTGTCCCTGACCGCCATCACCTCCAAGATGGAGGGCGAGGACTACACGCAAAGCATCGACTCGGCCGTGGAACGCCTCAAGGAGATGGCCCCGGGCGTGCAGACCTTCGCGCCCAACCCGGACGAATACCAGAACGTCATCACCGGCCAGACGGTCCTGGGCCTCGGCCAGAACGCCCGCGGCCAGTTCTACAGCGATCAGAGCAATAAGAAGATGGGTGTCACCTTCCCCGAGGAAGGCACCGTCTACCAGATCAACACCATCAACCTTGTGAAGGACGCTCCGCACACCGCGGCCGCCAAGACGTTCGTGGACTATGCACTGTCCGCCGAGGCGCAGACCGCATTCGCCAAGGCGCTGTTCTACGCCCCGTCCGTGACCAACGCCGAACTGCCCGCTGATGTGAAGGACCGGGTTGTGCCAACCGACGGTTCCCTGAACATCGTCCCGCTGGATGTCGAATTCCTGTCCTCGGCCCGCGACAAGTGGACCGACACCTGGAAGCGCCAGATCATCACCAAATAGCGCCTGCCGGTGCCCCTACCCAACTTTCCCTTCAGGAGAACTGAACCCCGTGACTGAATCAAAACTGTCGATCGTAGATCTGACCAAACGATATGCAGCAGGTCTGGAACCCGCCGTCGACCGCCTGAACATGGAAGTGGAGGAGGGGCACCTGGTGGCACTCCTCGGCCCGTCCGGCTGCGGAAAGACCACCACGCTCCGGATGGTGGCCGGCCTCATGGATCCCACCGCGGGCTCCATCGTGGTGGACGGCAAGGAAATCACCCACACCCCGGTCAACAAGCGGGGCATGGGAATGGTGTTCCAGTCCTACGCCCTGTTCCCCCACATGAACGTCGAGCAGAACGTGGCCTTCGGCCTGGAAATGCGCCAGGTGCCGAAAGCCGAACAAAAGGCGAGGGTTGCAGCCGCCCTGGACATGGTCCAGCTTGGCCACCTGGGCAAGCGGCAGACCAAGGAACTCTCCGGCGGCCAGCAGCAGCGCATCGCCCTGGCCCGCGCCCTCGTGGTGGAACCCACCCTGCTCCTGCTGGACGAGCCGCTGTCCAACCTGGATGCCAAACTCCGTGAAACCATGCGCACCGAGATCAGGTCCATCCAGCAGCGCACCAGGGCCACCACGCTCTTCGTCACCCACGACCAGGACGAGGCACTGGACATGGCGGACCGGATCGCTGTCATGAACGGGGGACTGATCGAGCAGTTCGGTTCCCCTACCGAGGTGTACGAGCGGCCCCGCACGCACTTCGTGGCAAACTTCATCGGCCAGGCCAACTTCCTGACCGCCCGCGTCGGTACCGAAGCCGGACGGGCCAACCTCGCCGGCGAAAGCTACTACAAGGTGGACGTCGAAGGGCTGGGCCAGTTCGGTGCCATTGGTACTGCAGGGCTCTCCGGCAGCACGCACGAACTGGTCATCCGCCCGCACCGGCTCAGTGTCTCCCTGCAGCCCAGAGCCGCGCAGGCGCCGCTGGCAGGAACCATCGAACGGGTGAGCTACACGGGTGACGCCCTGTCCGTCGCGGTCCGCGTGGGCGGACAGCAGCTGCAGGCGCAGATGCTGACCAGCAGCGGCGACCTGCCCCGGGTGGGCGATGCCGCGTATCTTTCATGGGCGCCGGACGACGCCTACATTCTCCCCACGCCTGCCGTGCCGGAGAGGGCGGCAGCGGCATGACACTCCTGCAAACTCCGGTTGCGCCGGAAAAGCGCAGCCCGGTCAGGGACGAGGGCAAGCTCGAAAGGGCGACCGCGCGGCGCAACCGGCGCACCTACCTCGCCCTGCTGCTGCCCGGCCTCCTTGGCCTGCTGGTGAGCTTCGTCTTTCCCCTGGCGTACATGGTCCGGATGTCCTTCAACCAGGGCTCCCCGGACGGCGTCATCGTTGAGACTTTCACCCTGGACACCTACATCCAGCCCCTCACCGACCCCTACTACTGGCGGGTCACGCTGGACACCTTCCAGATGGGCGTGACCGTCGGCATCCTGTGTGTCCTGGTGTCCTACCCGGTGGCCCTCTTCCTGGCCCGCAGCACCAGCAAATGGCGTGGACTGCTCATCGCCATCGCCATCGCGCCGCTGCTCACCTCGGCCGTGGTCCGCACCTATGGCTGGATGGTCATCCTTGGAACCAACGGGCTCATCAACTCCTCCCTCGACGGGCTTGGGCTGATCGACACGCCCCTGAAGCTGACCAACAACATGACCGGCGTGACCATCGGCCTGGTGGAAATCTTTATGCCCTACGCCATCCTGGCCATGATCTCCGGCTTCGGCCGGCTCAGCTCCCAGCTCGAGGAGGCCGCCGGTTCCCTGGGAGCCAGCAAGTTCAAGGTGTTCACCAGGGTCACGCTCCCGCTGTGCCTCCCCGGCCTCCTGACGGCGTTCCTGCTGGTCTTTGTCCTCTCCATCAGCACCTTCATTACCCCGCGCCTCCTGGGTGGCGGCAGCGTGCAGGTCCTGGCCACCGAGATCTACGACCAGACCACCGGCCTGCTCAACTGGCCCTTCGCCGCGGCCCTGTCCGTCATCCTGCTGGTCCTTTTCGGCCTGATCATCGCCGTCTACCAGCGCCTCACCAAAAAGATCGGAGGCTGACCCGTGAGCGACGTCAAAGTATTCAAACCGCGCTTCAACCCCGCCAAACCCGCCTTTGGGCTGCTGGTGTTCCTGCTGTACCTGTTCCTGCTGGCACCGCTGCTGATCGTCTTTGTGGTGTCCTTCGCATCCAACCAGTACCTGTCCTTCCCGCCGGAGGGGCTGACGCTGAAGTGGTACGAGATGCTGCCGCAGGAAAGCACGTTCATGGAGGGCATGAAGGTCAGCCTGATCGTGGCCGTCATCGTCACGCTCATCGTTTTGGCCCTGGGCGTGCCCGCGGCGCTGGCCCTGGACCGGTTCGATTTCAAAGCCAAGGCAGCCGTCCAGTCGTTCTTCCTTTCGCCGCTGCTGATCCCCAGCATCGTGCTGGCCCTGGGCATGGTCCTGCTCTTCGGGCCGCTGGAGCTGAACAACACCTACGCGGGCATCATCATCGGCCACGTGGCCATCACCATCCCGTTCGTCATTCGGACCACGCTGATGAGCCTGGCAACGACTGACACGTCCTGCGAGGCGGCCGCCCGCATCCTGGGCGCAGGCTCGTGGACCGTGTTCCGGCGCGTCACCCTGCCCATCATCCAGCCGGGTGTCATCGCCGGGGGCGTCATTGCCTTCATCGTCTCTTTCGACGAAGCGGTCATTTCGCTGTTCGTGGCTGAATCAGGACTGCCCACCCTGCCCGTGCAGGTGCTGCGGTACGTGGAGAACTCAGCGGATGCCGCCGTCGCCGCCCTGTCCGTGATCCTGATCCTGATCTCCCTCGCCGTGGTGGTGGTCGTCGAGCGGGTCATGGGGCTGCGCAAAGCCCTCCGCTGACGCTCACGCCAGCCGCGCCACCTTCCTGAGCACGAAAGCGCCTGCCCGGTCCGCAACAGCGGGCCGGGCAGGACGCCGTGCAGGGCAGGCGTGGGTCATAACCGGCACCTATCCCGTGACACCTATTACGTCTTTGTGTGATCAAAGTCCCGGTGTCAGACTTTTTCTACAAGCCCGGTAATCCGGGCCACGGGACCAGGCCCCACCGGCCGGTCCACCCACTTCCGCTTCCGGCAGCCGCCGCTGTTCCCCTGGCCAGCGCTGCGCCAACACCCCACAAAGGAGGGCTCACATGGGACCCACAGTTGATCTCGTAGCAGATCTCGGAGAAGGCTTCGGCGCCTACTCGATGGGCGACGACGCGGCCCTGCTCGAAGTGGTGTCCAGCGCCAACATTGCCTGCGGCTTCCACGCGGGCGACCCGGACATCATGAACGCCACGGTCGCCGAATGCGTGCGCCGCGGCGTCAGCATCGGGGCCCACCCGAGCTTCCCGGACCTGCGCGGTTTCGGCCGCCGCGCAATGGACCTCACCGCAGATGAAGTCCGCAACGACGTCCTGTACCAGTTCGGCGCCTTAAGCGCCTTCGCCGCCTACCACGGGGCCGGCGTCGTCCACCTTGCACCGCACGGGCGCCTGGGCAACCTCGTGGCCACCCGGGCGGATTACGCAGAAGCCGTGGCTGACGCCGCCGCCCGCATCAACCCGGACCTCATCGTTTTGGCCCAGGACGGCGAGCTCGCTGACGCCGCTGCAGCCCGGAACCTCCCGCTGGGCATCGTGGGCATCGTGGACCGCGCCTACGAGGCGGACGGCACGCTGGTACCCCGCAGCCGCCCTGGCGCCGTCATCCACGATCCCGCGGCCATCGTGGCCCGCACCATCCGGATGGTCTGCGAAGGAGTCATCGACACCGTCGCCGGAACGGACCTGCCAATTGTCGCCGACACCATCCTGCTCCACGGGGACACACCGGGTGCCGTCCAGCTGGCCCGCCAGGTCCGTACTGAACTGGAACGCGCCGGCGTGACCATCGCACCGCTCACCCAGGTCCTGGCCTCAAAAGTGAAAGCCGCCTGACATGACCACCACCCCAACTCCAGCACTGCCTCCGGTGCAGGTCTTCGAATCCGGGGACGCCGCGCTGCGCGTGGTTGCATCCTCCCCGGACAGGGAAGCCAACTGGGCCACCGTCCACGCCCTTGCCGAATGGCTGGACGCTGCCGGGCCTGACGGCGTCCACGGCGCAGTGCCCACCTACGACTCGCTGCTCGTGGAATTCGATCCCGGCGTCACCTCCGCACGCCAGGTCCGGGCCTTTGTCCTGCTGGGCCTGCGGCAGCTCGAATTCACCGGCGCCCCCGCCCGGACACCCCGGGAATTCAGCGTCCCGGTGGTGTACGGCGGCGAGTACGGCCCCGACCTGGAGCGGGTTGCCGAGCAGCAGCAGCTGTCCGTCGAGGAGATCATCGGGCTGCACACCGCCAAGTCCTATGTGATCCGCTGCCTGGGCGCGCCTGCCGGTTCACCCATGATGGACGGCCCCGATTTCCCGCTGGCCGTCCCGCGGCTGAAGGATCCCCGGCTGTCCGTGCCGGCAGGTGCCGTATCGGTGGCCGGGCGGCAGGCAGTGATCGCCCCGGCGGCGGCGCCCGGGGGCTGGTGCGTCATCGGCCAGACCCCGCTCACCGTCGTCGACGGCCAAGCCGAGCCGCTGGTTCCCTACGTCCCGGGCGACACCCTGCGCTTCCACCGGATCCAGCCCGAAGAATTCGCCACCTACGTCGGCCGCAAACTGGAGGCAGCGCGATGAGCCTGATCATCCAGCAGCCCGGCAACTCCGTGGTCACCGACCTGGGACGCTTCCGCGGCCCCCGGTTCGGGCTGCCCGTCAACGGCGCGCTGGACCAGTTCTCGGCCCGGGCCGCCAACATCCTCGCAGGCAACGAAGACAACGCCCCGCTGCTGGAGATCACCGCGCTGGACTTCCGGATGCGCGCCACCACGGACATCCTGATCGCCGTCACCGGAGCACCCCTCCACCTCACAGTCGGCGGCCGGGAATGCCAGCAGTGGGAACCCGTATCCGTTCGGGCGGGGGAGACGGTGGCACTGCGCCGGATGGACGGCGGCCTGCGTGCCTACGTTGCGGTCCACGGCTCCGTGGAGGCGCCGGTCCTCCTCGGCAGCTGCGCGCCGGATACCGTGGTCAAATTCGGCCTGCGGCTTGCCGAAGGCACCGAGCTGAAGACCAACCGCAGCGTCCCGCCCATCCGCCAGCCGTACTTCGACCTTCCCCTGTTCCGGCTGGGCCTGACCCGGCCGGAATTTCACAGCACCGCGGTGGTGGAGGTGACGGACGGCCCGGATGTGGACGAGTTCGGCGATACCGCTGACCTGCTCTACAGCACCGAGTACACGGTCAGCGGCCGCAGCAACCACATCGGCCTGCGGCTGGGCGGAGCACTTCCGGAGCGCCAGTCCACCATGGAGGTGTTGTCCCGTGGCGTGCCGGTGGGAGCCATCGAGGTGCCGTCCCGGGAAGAACTCCTGGTGCTGCACCGCGGGCGCGGCGTCACCGCCGGCTACCCCGTCCTGGCCGTGGTCACCAGCCGCTCCCTGGACGTCCTAGCCCAGGCCCGGCCGGGCCACAAAATCAGGTTCCGCAGGACCACCGTCCCGGAAGCGACAGCGAAACACCGGGCAGCGCTGAGGGAACTGGAAACACTCCGTTCCACTATCGCCACAGTGTTCCCGCTCCTCGGCATCGGCAACCAGCCGGGCCATCCACCGCTCGCGCCGGCAGCCGGAATCTGACCGGTCTCGCCTCAGCCCCAAAGCATTGTTACCATCCCCTTAAGTAAGGAAAGCCATGTCCACCTCTACGCACGCGGCCCAGCCGCATCAAGAGCGGCTCAGCAGCAAGCAGACCCGCAAGGTTGTCACGGCCGGCTGCGTCGGCATTTTTGTGGAGCTCTATGACAACGGCATCTTCGCCTTCATGGCCGGAACGCTCGCCCTTGTTTTCCTGGCACCCGGAAACCCGGACAACGCCCTGCTCTTCGTTTTCGCCGGCTACGCCGTGTCCTTCTTCGTCCGCCCCCTCGGCGCCGTCGTCTGCGGCTACCTGGGCGACCGGATCGGGCGGCAAAAGCTGCTGGTCTTTGTCATTCTGCTGATCAGTGTGGCCACCGCAGGCATCGGACTGTTGCCTCCTTACGCGGCCATCGGCGTCGCGGCCCCCATCCTGCTGGTGCTGCTGCGCATGCTGCAGGGCTTCTCCGTTGGCGGCGAAGCCGCCGGTGCCATGACCTTCCTCGCCGAGCACGCACCCGAAGGCAAGCGCGGCGTCATCACCTCCTACGCCCAGATCGCCTCCTTCGCAGCACTCCTCACCGGCACCCTGGTTGCCTACTCCATGTCCCCGTGGCTCACCCAAGCCGCGATCGACGGCGGCGGGTTCGGCGCGTTCGCCTGGCGCATCCCGTTCCTGGTGGCCATCCCCATGGGCGTCATCGGCTGGTACATCCGCAAGGCGATCAGCGACACCCCCAACTTTGAAAAGCTCAAGGAAGAAGGCGGGCTCTCTGCCAACCCGCTCAAGGAAGCCTTCGCCTCCGCCGAACACCGCCGCGCCATGCTGCTGGCCCTCTTCATCCCGCTGATGAACGGCTCCGGCTACTACGTCCTGTTCTCCTACATGCCCACCTTCCTGAAGGGCAAGCAGCTCAACTTCACCATCGGCGAAGCCCTCCTCGTCACCGCCTGCAGCCTGGTGGTCATCTGCATCGCCATCCCCTTCATGGGCGCCCTCTCGGACCGCGTGGGCCGGAAGAAGGTCATCGCCGGCTCCGCCATCGCCATGGCCGTCCTCGGCATCCCGTCCTACGCACTCATCGCCACCGGCGAGATGGCATTTGCCATCCTGGGCGCCAGTATCATGGCCGTGGTCTTCGCAGGGCACACGGCAGTAATCCACATCCTGATCGTGGAACTCTTCCCCACCCGCGTCCGCTACTCCGCCTACGGCCTGGGCTACAACATCTCGTCCGCACTCTTCGGCGGCACCGCGCCGCTGCTGATGACCTGGCTGATCTCGTCCACCGGCAACATCTACATGCCCGCCTTCTACGCCGTAATTACCGCACTGGGCACCCTTGCCGCTGTCAGCACGGTCAAGGACCGGGCGCACCAGCCCCTCCGCGACGCCTAACTTCCACTTCACCGAGCAGCAGCACTGCGCTGCACCACAGGAGATTTCCCATGACTTTTTCCGATTACTCAACTGCCGTCGTCACCGGGGCATCCACCGGGATGGGCGCTGCCATCGCCGAACGCCTGGCCAAGCGCGGGCTTACCGTCCATGCGCTGGCCCGCAACGAGGACCGCCTCAAGGAACTCGCCGACAAGACCGGGGCGCTGCCCCACGTCGTGGACTTGACGGACACCGCGGCGCTGACCGCCGCCGTCGGAGGCCTGGAAGTGGATGTCCTGGTGAACTGCGCCGGCGTCTCCCGGCCCGGCAACATCCTGGACTCCAGCGAGAGCGACATCGACGAACTCGTGGACGTCAACCTCCGCGGCCTGCTCCAGCTGACCAGGCTGGTCCTGCCCGGCATGGTGGAGCGCGACCTGGGGCACGTCATCAACGTCAGCTCGATCGCCGGCACCTACAACTTCTACGGCCACACGGTCTACCACGCCACCAAGGCCGCCGTGCACCAGATCTCCCGCCAGCTCCGCAACGACACCGTGGGCAAGCGCATCCGCGTCACCGAGATCTGCCCCGGACGGGTGGAAACCGAGATCTTCGGCCGCAACATGGGCGGCACGCCCGAAGCGATGGAGGAGGCGTGGAAGACCTACTACGAGGGCTACGAGTCGCTCACCACCGATGACATCGTTAACGCCATGGATTACGCCATCGAAACACCCCGGCACGTGAATGTTGGCATGCTGGAACTCATGCCCACCTTCCAGGTCCCCGGCGGGCTCACCTTCGACCGCCGTTAGACCGAGCCCCCACCAGCCCGATTGATAGGTTTCCCAATGCAAACAGTCCGTACAGTCAGCTTTCCCGACCGGCAGCTCCTCGACGACCTCTCGCCCCTTCCCGAAGGGTTGCGGGGAGTGGTGTGGGACCTGGAGTCGGATCCCGACGGCGGGACACTGGCTGAGATCGACGGCGTCATCCTCCCGTACATCAATGCCGGCGCCGTGTTGGGTTCCCTTGCCAAGGTTGAGTCGCTGAAGTTCGTCCAGACACAGTCCACTGGGTACGACGGTGTCATTGAGGCGGCCGGCCCGGCGGCAGGCGTCGCAAACGCCTCCGGTGTTCATGCGGCTGCGACGGCGGAACTTGCCATCGGGCTGATCCTGGCGAAGCTGCGCGGCATCGACCAGGCGGTCCGGGACCAGCAGTACGGCCTCTGGCGGCCCGAGCGGCGCCAGTCCCTCGCGGACCGGCGGGTGCTCCTGGTAGGCGTCGGTGGGATCGGGCATGAGATCGCCCGCCGCCTGGAGCCCTTCGAAGTCGCCGTCACCCGTGTGGGCAGCTCGGCCCGCACCGATGAGCACGGCGAGGTGCACGCATCTTCGGAACTGACCGCGCTCGCGGCGAGCCACGACATCCTGGTGTCAGTGCTGCCCCTGAATGAGCACACCCATCAGCTGATCGGCGAAGAGGTCCTGGCGGCCCTCCCGGACGGCGCCCTGGTGGTCAACGTGGGCCGCGGCTCCGTGGTGGACACCGCTGCGCTGACCAAGGAAGTCCTGTCCGGACGCCTGCAGTGCGCCATCGACGTCGTCGACCCGGAGCCGCTGCCGCAGGACCACCCGCTGTGGTCCACCACCAACGCCCTGATCACGCCGCACGTGGGCGGCAACGCATCGGCGTTCCAGCCCCGGATCCTGAAGCTCCTCCGGAAGCAGCTTGAAGCCCTGGCCGCCGGCCAGGCGCCGGCCAACCTGGTGCAGGCAGGACCCTTCGCATGAGTTCATTGTTCGATTTGACCGGCCGCGTTGCGCTGGTGACCGGTTCGAGCCGGGGGATCGGCAACGCGCTGGCCCGGGCACTGGCCGACGCCGGCGCAACAGTTGTGCTGAACGGTGTCAACGAGGAGCGGCTCAAGGATGCCGCTGCGGCCATGGCTGGCGACTTCGCACCTGGGCGCGTCCACAGTATCGCCTTTGACGTAACAAGCGACGCCGAGGCGGCGCGCGGCATTGCCTGGGTGGAAGAGCACGTGGGCCCGCTGGAGATCCTGGTGAACAACGCGGGCATCCAGCACCGGGTACCGATGCTGGACCTGGACGTGAAGGACTGGGAACGGGTCATCTCCACGGACCTGACCAGTGCCTTCCTGGTGGGCCGCGAGGCGGCGCGGTTCATGATCCCGCGCGGCCACGGCAAGATCATCAACATCTGCTCCGTGCAGACTGACCTGGCCCGGCCCACCATCGCCCCGTACATCGCGGCGAAGGGCGGACTGCGGAACCTCACCCGTGCCATGACCGCCGAGTGGGCGGCATCCGGGCTGCAGATCAACGGGGTCGCGCCGGGCTACATCCATACCGAGATGACCCAGAACCTGGTGGACGACGAGCAGTTCAACTCCTGGATCCTGGGCCGCACCCCGGCCAACCGCTGGGGGACTGTCCAGGATCTGGCCGGGCCCGCAGTCTGGCTGGCGTCCAGCGGTTCGGACTTCGTCAATGGACAAACGATATTTATCGACGGCGGAATGACGGTGGTGGTCTGATGGCTCTTGATACCTCCCTCGCTGTTACAGGTCCGGCGGTTGTCGCCCACGCAGCCGGTGACCTCCGAGTCGACGAACTCACCCTCGCCTCTCCCGCTCCGGAAGAGGCCGTCGTCGAGGTGCACTACGGTGGCATCTGCGGATCCGATCTGCACTACTGGCTCCACGGCGCCGCCGGCGAATCGATCCTGAAGGCGCCGCTGGTGCTGGGGCACGAGATTTCCGGCACCGTGGTCCGTGCCGCCGCGGACGGGACCGGTCCCGCCGTCGGGACCCCCGTGGCGGTCCATCCGGCCACTCCCGGCCCCGGTGCTGCGCGGTATCCGGCGGACCGGCCCAACCTTTCTCCGGGCTGCACCTACCTGGGCAGCGCTGCACGCTACCCGCACAAGGACGGCGCCTTTAGCCGGTACATGAACCTCCCGACCCGGATGCTCCGGACGCTGCCGGACAGCATTGACCTGCGTACCGCGGCGCTGATCGAACCCGCCTCCGTGGCATGGCACGCCGTGGGCAGGGCCGGCGACGTTGCCGGGAAGACGGCCCTGGTGATTGGCAGCGGCCCCATCGGCGCACTTGTGGTCGCCGTCCTGAAACGCGCCGGCGCGAGCCGGATCACCGCCGTCGACATGCATGACAAGCCGCTGGAAATCGCCACAGCCGTGGGAGCGGACCACGTTATTACCGCCGGAGATGCTGACGCTATCGCCGCCGTTGAGGCCGACGTCGTGATCGAATCCTCCGGCAACCACTACGGCCTGGCCTCTGCCATCCAGGGCGCCGCCCGCGGCGGCACCGTGGTCATGGTGGGGCTGCTGCCAACCGGCCCGCAGCCGGTGCTGATTTCCCTGGCCATCACGCGGGAGCTTGAGCTGAAGGGTTCGTTCCGGTTCAACGATGAGATCGACGACGTCATCGCGGCCCTCGCGGACGGCTCGCTGCAGATCGGCCCCGTCATCACTCACGATTATCCGGTGGAGCAGGCGCTTGAGGCTTTTGGTGTGGCCCGCAACTCGGCGGAGTCGGGAAAGGTGCTCCTGAGCTTCGGCGCAGGAAGTGCCTCGTGACGGTGCTGCCGCCGCTGGTGGTGATGGGTGTTTCCGGATGTGGGAAGTCGACGGTCGGATCCCTGCTGGGGGAGCGGCTCGGCGTTCCCTTCTTCGACGGCGACGACTTCCACCCCGCCGCCAACAAGGCCAAGATGGCCGGCGGGGTGCCCCTGAACGATGAAGACCGGGCGCCGTGGCTCGCCGAAATCGGTGCCGCACTGGCCAACCCGCCCGGCGGAGCGGACTCCTGCATCATCGCGTGCTCCGCGCTCAAGCGCAGCTACCGCGACCTGCTGCGGAGCTTCGCGCCTGACATGGTGTTCATTCACCTCGCAGGCGACTCAGCCACCATCTCGGACCGGCTCGGCAGCAGGGTGCACGAGTACATGCCTGGCAGCCTGCTCGCCTCCCAGCTGGCCACGCTGGAACCACTGGAATCTGACGAGGCCCATATCGCCGTCGACATCGTGGATGACCCGGCGTCGCTGGTGGACCGGATCGTTCAGGAACTGGAAGTAGCTCGGGCCGAGCGCGCCGGTGCCGGCCGCCAGGAGTAGCGCCAGGTTCAATCACT
>NZ_JARHXQ010000227.1:0-18651 GCF_029222765.1 Arthrobacter sp. Cr_A7
GCGCAGGACAGCTACCGGGTTCTGATCGCCGATTCCTTCGAGGTTTCCAGCGAGGAGGCCATCCTCGCCGGCGAGGCCCGCCGTCGCTGTGACGGCCTCGTCCTCTGCGCACCCCGCATGAGCGACGCCGAACTGGAGGAGATCGCACCCTCGCTGCACCCCCTGGTGCTGATCAACAGGACCACCGCAGCCGCCGGCGTACCCAGCCTGGTGGTGGACTACGGCCAGGGCGTGCAGGACATCGCGGAGCACTTGGTGGACCTCGGACACACCCGCCTGGCATTCCTTGCCGGTCCGCCCCGCAGCGCCTCGAACGGACTCCGGCTCCAGGGACTGGAGTCCTTCAAGGCAGCCCATCCCCAGGTGGAGGTGACCATGCTTGAAGGCGGATCCGACTTCGACACCGGACACGGGGCAGTGGACGCGGTACTGGAGAGCGGCGCCACGGGAATCCTGGCCTTTAACGACCTGGTGGCCATGGGCCTGATGAGCGGGCTGCATGAACGCGGCCTGGACGTGCCGGGAGACATCTCCGTCACCGGCTTCGACGATATTCCGTTCGCCAAATACACGACGCCGGCCCTCACCACGGCGGCGGTGCCCATCACGGAACTGGGCGAGCAGGCATGGCAGCAGCTGCGGGCGCTCATCCGCAAGGAGGAGAACGAGGCTCCGGGGAGCCGGTACCAGCCCAGGCTCGAAGTGCGTTCAAGCACCGGCCCGGCCAAGGCCCCCCGCACGGCAGTCCACGGCTGACGGGCCGGCGGACGCGGGCCCGCGCTACGGCCGGGCCGGTTCCGTTCCGGCGGAAGCCAGCCCGGCCTCTTTGTAGTACCCCTCAATGTGGGCGGCCACCAGACTGGCCGCCTGCCCGCCGTCGTCGTTCCTGATGGCCGCCAGGATGTCCTGGTGCTCGGCCCGCAGCCGCGATGCCGTGGCCTCCCAGTCAGGCAGTCCGGACGTCAGCTCCGCCGCATATCCCTGAATGGACTCGCGGAGCGATCCCATCATCGCGCTCACAACGGCGTTGCCCGCGGCGTCGGCCAGCGCCAGGTGGAAACGGACGTCCAGTGCCAGGAAGTCGCTGACCGCGAGGTCTTCTGCGGCCATCGCTTCAAGAAGCGCCGAGGCCTCCTCCAGTTCCGGTGCATCCGGACCGGCTTTCGCCACGGCCCACGACTCCAACAGCACGCGGGTTTCCACGATGTCCGCCACCGGCAGGTGCTGGGTGGCCACGTGCAGCCGGAGGGCGGAGCCAAGCGCGGCCGTCGGATCCGAAATGACAACGGTTCCCGCTTCCGGGCCCGACCCTACGCCGGCCCGGACCACACCCATGGCCTCAAGGATGCGGATCGCCTCCCGGACCGAGGTCCGCGACACCTTCAGCTGTTCCGCCAGGGTGCGCTCGGCCGGAAGCCGGCCGCCCACGGTCAGCCGGCCGCCGGAAAGCTCGTTCTCGATCCAGGACAGGACAAGCTGGTGGGTGCGCATACGTAAATAGTAGTTGATGTGGTTGGACCACATGGCCTAGAGTGTGGTTAGACCACAGAAGGTTCCGGACACGGACCCGCCTGCCCAATGGAGGACGCCATGACCCACACCATCCAGCCCAACAACCCGGAAACGACCCCCGCGCCGGATGCCACCGACATTCCCGCCGCGCCGGCACCCGCTAAAGCACCGGCGCCGTCCGCTGTTCCGGCGGCACTGAAGCGGCGCATCCCCAAGTACTCGGACCTGGCCCCCCTGATGCAGTTCAAGAAGCCTGAGTTCAGCAAGGAGGCCCGGCTCAAGCGCGCCAGCACCATTTGGGAACTCCGGGACATCGCCAAGCGCCGCACCCCCCAGGCCCCGTTCGACTACACGGACGGCGCAGCTGAAGAGGAAATCACCCTCGGCCGAGCACGCCAGGCGTTCCTGGACATCGAGTTCCGGCCCGGCATCCTGCGGAACGTCTCCACGATCGACCTGGGCACCGAAATCCTGGGCAAGCCCTCCCGCCTTCCCGTGGGCATCGCCCCCACCGGTTTCACCCGGATGATGCAGTCCGAGGGCGAGTACGCCGGTTCCCAGGCGGCCGAAGCTGCGGGCATCCCCTACACCCTCTCCACCATGGGCACCGCTTCCATCGAGGACGTCGCCGCCGCCGCCCCGAACGGCCGCAACTGGTTCCAGCTGTACCTCTGGACAGACCGCGACCGCTCGCTGGAACTGATTGAGCGCGCCGCCAGGGCCGGGAACGACACATTGATGGTCACCGTGGACACCGCCGTCGCCGGCGCCCGCCTCCGCGACGTCCGCAATGGCATGACCATCCCGCCGGCACTGACAGTCAAGACCGTGCTGGACGCTTCCTACCGCCCGGCCTGGTGGTTCAACTTCCTCACGCACGAGCCGCTGACATTCGCCTCGCTGTCCCGCTACACCGGCACCGTGGCGGACCTCATCAACTCGATGTTCGACCCCACCCTCACCTTCGAGGACCTCGACTGGCTGCGCGAAACCTGGAAGGGCAAGCTGGTGGTCAAGGGCATCCAGACCGTGGAGGACGCCCGCCGGGTGGTTGACCACGGCGCCGACGGTGTGGTGCTGTCCAACCACGGCGGACGCCAGCTGGACCGGGCTCCCATTCCGTTCCACCTGCTCCCCGAGGTCAAGCAGGCTTTCATGGCGGACAACACCGACGCCGCGATCATGCTGGACACCGGCATCATGAGCGGCGCTGACATCGTGGCAGCCCTGGCCCTCGGTGCGGACTTCACCCTGATCGGCCGCGCCTACCTGTACGGACTGATGGCCGGCGGCCGCGCCGGTGTGGACCGCACCCTCCAGATCCTCGAGAAGGACATGGCCCGCACCATGGCGCTCCTGGGCGTCAGCAACATCTCGGAGCTCACCCCGGACCACGTCCGCCTGCTGAACAAGTAGGTCCTGCGGGGTTCGCGCTACTTTTTGCGGCCGAACTTCGGCAAGTTGGCCAGCAGGTCGGCCGCGCGGGTCGCCGCACGGCCCACCGTGCGGCCGATTTGCTGCGGAACGCTGTCATCGCTCAGCGACTGTGTGGTGCCGCCGGGAATAACGACGGCGGGGCTCAGTTCGGCACCGTCCGGTGCCAGGACGCCTTCCGAGACGGCCTCGGCAGCCACCGCCTCGGGCGTCTCGCCGGCAGCGCTCCGGGGGGTGGCGGAGTCCCCGGCGGCGCGGCCTGCGGGACGGAGCGGAGCAGCAGCGGGAGCCGACGAGCCGACGTCGAACGTTTCCAGCCAGCTGGCGATCCCTTCCAGCGGCTTGCGGTTCAGCGCGTAGTAGCGCTTCTGTCCCTGCGCCCGCATGCTGACCAGCTGCGCCTCGCGCAGGACCTTGAGGTGCTTGGAAATGGTGGGCTGGCTTGCTGCCAGTTCTTCCACGAGTTCCCCCACGGCCTTGTCTCCGGAGCGGAGGGAGACCAAGATGTCCCGCCGGGTTGATTCCGCAATGACGGCAAATACGTCGTCTGTCACCATGCCTCCCACCCTAACGACATATACGCCGAAAGGCATCAACTATTTCGTCAGCCAACTGGCTATTGCTGCCCATGCGGCGCAGGTGTTACAACGGTTGAACTGTGCCCCGGCCGGCCCGGCCGCCGCCACCTGAGACAAGGGGGTGGGCCATCATGGATGCCCTGCGCCGGCAACTGTTCAACATCATCGCTTTTGTGTTCCTGGGCCTTTTCGTCGCCGTGTGGGGCAGCGTGCTGCTCCGCGTCGGGTTCTGGGTGCCGGACGGAAGGACTGCCGCTCCCGCCCTGAACGGCGCATTGGTCACGGCGGCGGGTGTCCTGGCCACGTCGCTTAGCTCGCTGACAGCCTCCGCCCTGGGATTTACCATCGCCGAGGTGAGGCATGCTGAGGGGTCTGGCCGCACCGAAACCCCCTTCAGCCCCGGCGACGTCACCGCCAGGCTGTCCGGACGGATCGTCGCGGCCATTGTGGTCTACATGGCGGTGGGGCTGCTGGTCCTGCTCCTCTGGCTGGCCAAGGGCACGGCGTCCACGGACCTGATCGGAGCGTTCGCCCTGTCGCTGCTGGGCTGGCTGATTGGCGCGGCAGGCGTGGTGTTCCAGACCGAAAAGGCTGCATCCTGATGCGGGCCGGGGGTTCGACGGGACACTAGTCGAACCAGGGGTCGAGTCCGTGGAGCGGGAACACGGCTTTGCGGGTGGCCATGACGGTACGGTCCACGGCGTCGTTGGGATCGAAACCGACCTCCCATGACCGCCACCACAGCTCCACGTCGTCGCCCATCAGGCCGGGCGCGGATGTGCCGAATTTCTCCTCCACATAATCGCGCCAGTCCTGCGGCACCGGGGTGCGCAGCGGCACCGGCCGCCCCACGGCGATGGCCACCAGGTGACTCCAGGACCGCGGCACCACATGCAGGACGTTGTACCCGCCGCCACCGGTGGCGATCCAGCGGCCGTCGCAGTGGCGCTCAGCGAGATGTCCGACGGCGGACGCTGCCTCCCGCTGGCCGTCAACACTGAGATTGAGGTGCGTGAGCGGGTCCGTCCGGTGGGAGTCACAGCCATGCTGGCTTACGATCACTTCGGGTTCGAAGGCGGCCACGAGCTGCGGCACCACGGCGTAAAACGCCCGAAGCCAGCCGGCGTCGCCTGTTCCGGCCGGCAAGGCGATGTTAACGGCCGTCCCCTCCGCCTGCGGCCCGCCGATCTCGTTGGCGAACCCGGTTCCGGGGAACAGTGTGAGGCCGGTTTCGTGCAGGGACAGGGTGAGGACCCGGGGGTCATCCCAGAAGATGCTTTCCGTGCCGTCGCCGTGGTGGGCGTCAACGTCGATGTACGCCACCTTGCGGATGCCGCCGTCGAGCAGCTTCTGCACGGCAAGTGCGGCGTCGTTGTAGATGCAGAAGCCGCTGGCACGGTCCCTGGCCGCGTGGTGCATGCCGCCGCCGAAGTTCACGGCGTGCAGGGCTGACCCGTCCAGGATCCGGGACGCAGCCAGCAGGGATCCGCCCGCCAGCCGCGCGGCGGCTTCATGCATCCCGGCAAAGGCGGGGTCGTCCTCGGTGCCCAGGCCGCGGGATTCATCCGATTCGGACGGGTCCTCGCTCACCCGCCGCACCGCCGCAACGAACTCGGCCGAATGCACGGACTCCAGGTCGGCGTCGGCGGCCACCCCAGGGGCTTCCACCGAAACATGCTCAAGATCGAACAGTCCCAGGCTCCGGACCAGGCGTGCCGTAAGGTCCATCCGCTCCGGTGCCATGGGATGGCCGGGTCCGAAGTTGTAGGCGGTCATGTCAGGGCTCCACGCCACCGTCGTTGGCGGCGCGGGCTTGCTGAGACCGGGCAGGTATGTCATCAATCACAGGCTACCGGAGGCCGGGCCCTTGTCCGCCCGGCCATTACGCGGGCATTAGTGGTTTACTACTGAGGGAAGCAGATTCAACCGAGGAAAAGCCACACATGACGCAAAGCCAGTCGAGGCCCCGGAATTCGGCCAGCTGGCACCCCGCGCAGGAGCGGGAGGGCCTCTGGATCCTAACGCGGCTCCGCGACTTCATTGACGACATTGCCAACACCTCCCCCGCCCGGCTTGCCCTGAGCGCGTTCGCCGCCGTCTGCCTGGTGTTCACCTTCCTGCTGTCCTTGCCCGTTTCCTCTGCCGCCGGCACCGCAACCCCACTGCACCAGGCCATGTTCACCGCGGTTTCCGCCGTGTGCGTTACAGGCCTCACGGTAGTGTCGACGGCGGTCCACTGGTCCTTCTTCGGCCAGCTGGTGATCCTGATCGGCGTGTTCATCGGCGGCCTGGGCACGCTGACCCTGGCGTCGCTGCTGGCCCTGATGGTGAGCAAACGGCTCGGCGTCCGCGGCAAGATCATTGCGGCGGAATCCATGAACAACGCAGGCCGCCTCGGCGAAGTGGGTACCCTGCTGCGGATCGTCATCACCACCTCCGTGGTCATCGAAGGGATCCTGGCGCTGGCCTTGATCCCACGGTTCCTCACTCTTGGCGAGCCGTTCTGGCAATCCGTGTGGCACGGAATCTTCTACGCCATCTCATCCTTCAACAACGCCGGCTTCACCCCGCACTCGGACGGCATCGTCCCGTACGAGACTGACCTGTGGATCCTGGTTCCCCTGATGCTGGGCGTCTTCCTGGGCAGCCTTGGATTTCCCGTGGTGATGGTCCTGCAGCAGAACGGCTTGAACTGGAAGCGGTGGAACCTGCACACCAAGCTGACCATCCAGGTTTCCTTCATCCTCCTGGTGGCGGGTACGTTCCTGTGGGGCCTGATGGAGTGGGACAACGCGCGGACCATCGGCACGATGGGTTTCGGAGACAAGGTGACACACTCGCTGTTCGCCTCCGTCATGACCCGGTCCGGCGGGTTCAACCTGGTGGACCAGAACCAGATGGAATCCACCACCATGCTCCTGACGGATGCCCTGATGTTCGCCGGCGGCGGCTCAGCGTCGACGGCGGGCGGCATCAAAGTGACCACCATCGCCGTGATGTTCCTGGCCATCGTTGCCGAAGCTCGAGGCGACGCCGACGTGAAGGTGTACGGCAGGACCATCCCGGAGGGCAGCATGCGGGTGGCCATTTCGGTCATCGTTGCCGGCGCCACCCTGGTGTCCGTCTCCGCGTTCCTCCTGCTCCACATCAGCGGCGCGTCCCTGGACCGCGTCCTGTTCGAGACCATTTCCGCGTTCGCCACGGTGGGGCTGAGCACCAACCTCAGCGCGGAGGTTCCGCCCGAGGGCGTGTACGTCCTGACAGCGCTCATGTTTGCGGGCCGTGTAGGCACCGTAACCCTCGCCGCCGCCCTGGCCCTGCGCCAGCGCAGCCAGCTCTACCACTATCCCGAAGAGAGGCCCATCATTGGCTAGTTCCCCAGACGCCCCCAGGCGCCCCGCCCATAATGCTCCGGTGCTGGTGATCGGGCTGGGCCGCTTCGGTTCATCCACCGCCGAGCAGCTGGTGAAGCAGGGCCGTGAAGTGCTCGCGATCGAACGGGACCGGACCCTGGTGCAGAAGTGGGCTCCCCTGCTGACCCACGTGGTGGAGGCCGACGCCACCAACATTGACGCACTCCGGCAGCTTGGAGCCCAGGAGTTCAGCTCGGCCGTCGTGGGCGTGGGCACGTCCATTGAGTCTTCCGTGCTGATTACCGTCAACCTGGTGGACCTGGGCATTGAACACTTGTGGGTGAAGGCGATTACACCGTCGCACGGCAAGATCCTCACGCGGATCGGCGCCAACCACGTGATTTACCCGGAAGCGGACGCCGGCGTGCGCGCGGCGCACCTGGTGTCCGGGCGCATGCTCGACTTCATCGAATTCGACGACGACTTCGCCATCGTCAAGATGTACCCGCCCCGTGAAACAGTGGGTTTCACACTTGATGAGTCCAAGGTCCGCTCCAAGTACGGCGTGACGATCGTGGGCGTGAAGTCACCGGGTGAGGACTTCACCTACGCGCGGCCGGAGACCAAGGTGTCCTCACGGGACATGCTGATCGTGTCCGGCCACGTGGACCTGCTGGAGCGCTTCGCCGCCAGGCCGTAGGGGTTTGGGCGGGCCCAAATTAGCCGAGCTGTTTGGTGATCTCCGCTGCCCTGTCCGCTGCGGCCTTTGCGCCGGCGGCGATGATGGACGGGATGCCCTGCTCATCAAAGGTGGCGATGGCGCGTTCCGTGGTGCCGTTCGGGCTGGTGACCGCCTTCCGCAGCGCTGACGGGTCGGCACCGGGTTCGGCGAGCATGAGCCCGGCGCCCGCTACGGTTTCGCGGGCCAGAAGCAGGGACAGTTCATGGTCCAGGCCCAGTTCCACCCCCGCGGCGGCCATTGCTTCGGCGAGGTAGAACGCGTAGGCGGGTCCCGAGCCGCTGATGGCCGAGAGCGCGTCCACCTGTTCCTCAGGTACTTCGACGACGGTTCCCGCGCCCTGCAGGATGTCCTTGACCTGCTGGAGCTGTTCAGGGGTGCAGTTGGTGCCGGGCGAAACGGACACCACGCCGCGGCCCAGTTTGGCCGGTGTGTTGGGCATGGTCCGGATGACCGGCTGCCCCGCGGGGAGCGCGGCTTCGAGCTGGGCGATCGACACCGCGGCGGCGACGCTGACCACTACAGTGTTCGGCGAAAGAGCCTCGCTGATTTCCCGGGCGAGGTCCGCGATGCCCACCGGCTTGACGCCAAGAATGACGACGGCGGACCCCTTGGTGGCCTGCCTGTTGTTGTCGGGCTCCTCCTCGCCTGCGATGGCGGTGATGCCGTGGTACCGCTCGGCCAGTTCGGCGGCACGCTCGGCGCGCCGGACCGTAGCCACGACGTCCGCCGGATCCGTGCCAGCTTCCAGCAGGCCGCCGAGAATGGCCTCGTTCATGGATCCACAGCCAAGGAATGCGATTCGGTTGCTCATGGCTCCATCATTGCAGTTAGCACCGGCGGGTGCCGACTTCTTATAGCAACGCGGGGTCGGATAAAGCCCAATTCCTGCCCGATTTTGGGCCGTATCTGACCCCGCGTTGGCTGGATTCACAGCTGGCTCCCATGTTCAGCGCAGGTCCCTCACAAGTTGCGCCCCTACTGTGGTTATTACCTCATTGAGGGTGCGAGTGATGCGGCAGGCATGGGGATGTCTGCCAGGGCACCGGCGGCTGGCAACAGGTTTTCCCCCATTTTCCTGTTGCCGGCCCCGGTGCTTCCGCTTTTAAAGGCCGGTCCTAGACGGGTGCCTCCACGGCCTGCGGGGCGGCGATGTGCGGCGCGGGTTCAAGAGGCCCGGAGAAGACCAGCTGGTCAAGGCGGCGCAGAATGAGGCCTTCGCGCAGGGCCCAGGGACAGATGCGGAGCTTCTTGAATTTGAACAGCTCCAGTGCGGCCTCAGCCACCAGCGCACCGGCCAGGAGCTGGTGTGCGCGCGCCTCGGAGACACCGGGCAGATGCAGCCGGTCTTCGGCTTTCATCGCCGAAATGCGCTGCGCCCAGATCCCAAGATCGGAGGCGTGCAGTTCCCGCTTGACGTAGGGACCGCCCGCGCTCGGTGCCGCCCCGGCGATCCGGGCCAGCGACCGGAAGGTCTTGGAGGTTCCGGCCACCAGGTTGGCCCTGCCCAGGCCGTCGAACTCCCGGACCGCGGGCTTCAGGGTGGCCTGGATGTACCGCCGCAGTTCCTTCACGCTCTTTGCGCTGGGAGGGTCCTCCGCCAGCCAGTCCCGGGTGAGCCGGCTGGCGCCCAAGGGCACTGACGTGGCCACCTCGGGGAGCTCGTCCTGGCCAAAGGCCATCTCGAAGGAACCGCCGCCAATGTCCAGGTTCAGGATGGGGCCGGCACCCCAGCCGTGCCAGCGGCGAACGGCGAAGAAGGTCATGGACGCTTCCTCACTGCCGGTCAGCTCCTGCAGCGTCACGGTGGTTTCATGCTTGACGCGGGCCAGGACCTCGGGACCGTTGGTGGCCTCGCGGATGGCCGACGTACAAAACGCCAGGAGGTCCTCTGCCTTGTGCCGGGCCGCGAACTCCCACGCTTCCAGCACGAATTCGGTGAGTTCGTGCTGCCCGGCGTCGCTGATGCTGCCGTCAGGTTCCAAGTACTGGACCAGGGACAGGGGCCGCTTGTGAGATGCAAAAGGAACCGGGCGCGCACCAGGGTGGGCATCCACCAGCAGAAGATGGACAGTGTTGGACCCGATATCGAGGACGCCTAGTCGCATCCTGCCATTATTCACTGGCGCAGCAGGTGGATTCCAACCGCCACCCGGTCAGCGGGTGCAGCAGGTCAATTGTTGCGGCGTCAGTTGGTGGACGGGTCCGTCGGGGCATCGCCGGGGAGTTCGTCCGCGCGCTTGAAATCGCGCTTGATGTTGGCGACGCCCTCGGGGTTGATTTCGAAGCCGTAGGCCGCCCCGGGGTTGATGACCATGCCCAGCTCCTCGCCGATGTTGGCGATGATCGCTGCGCCCTGGGTGCCGAGCACGTTAGGGGCTGCTGCAAGATACTGCTCGTCAACACGGCTGGGGTGCGAGAAGACGGCAAGGACGGGGTCGCCGTCGGAGTTGGCCAGGACCAGGGGCTCCACCTGGGAGTCCTCGCCCTCGATGCCGTCCGAGCTGACGATGTACACCTCGCTGTTGAGGAAGGACAGGATGACGTCCACGGGACTCGCGTCAGGCTCTCCGCCCTTGGCGAGCTTCTCCTCAAGGTCGTTCAGCGGAGTCGGGTCGGCAATTCCGGGCTGTTCAGTCATGCCTCTACCCGATCACGTTCCGGTGCCCCGCGCAAACGCCGGTTGCTGAGCTGTTCGAAACATGGGTTTCGAACAGCTCAACCACTGGAAGAGATTACTTCTTGGCCGTTGCCTTCTTTTTGGCCGGCGCCTTGCGGGTGGCCGTGCGCTTGGCCGGGCCCTTGGCGCGCTTCTCGGCGAGGAGCTCCACGGCCTGTTCGCGGGTGAGTTCCTCCAGCGAGGTGGCGCGCGGAACGGTGATGTTGGTGATCCCGTCGGTGATGTACGGGCCGAACCGGCCTTCCTTCACCACGATGTTCTTCTCGGACACCGGATCGGGGCCGAATTCCGCCAGCGGCGGCACCGCAGCACGGGCACCGCGCTGCTTCGGCTGGGAGTAGATCTCGAGGGCCTGCTCCAGCGTGATGGTGAAGATTTCCTCCTCCGAGCCGATGGACCGGGAGTCCGTCCCCTTCTTCAGGTAGGGGCCGAACCGGCCGTTCTGCACGGTGATGAGGTTGCCTTCGGCGTCCTCGCCCAGGACGCGCGGCAGGCTCATGAGCTGCAGCGCCTCGTCAAGGGTTACGGACTCGACGGTCATGGACTTGAAGAGCGAGCCGGTGCGCGGCTTGGCCTTGACCGGCTTCTTGGGCGGCTTGGGCTTGCCGTTCTTGTAGTACTCCACCGGCTGGTTGGCGATCTGTTCCTCGGTCATCTCGGGGATGACCTCGGTGACGTACGCGCCATAGCGGCCGTTCTTGGCAACTACGGTGTGGCCCGTGTGCGGGTCGGTGCCCAGCACCCGCTCCTCGGGGGCCGCCGTCTCCATCAGCTCGATGGCCTTGGCCGCCGTCAGTTCATCCGGTGCCAGGTCCTCCGGCACATTGGCGCGCGCCGACTCCACGATTTCCCCGGTCTTGGGGTCGACGGTGGCAGCGGAACTTTCCAGGTACGGACCAAACTTGCCAACCCGCAGCGTGATCTCGTCGGTGATGGGGATGGAGTTGATTTCCCGGGCGTCGATCTCGCCCAGGTTGTTCACGATGCTGAGCAGGCCCGGATCGGAGTCTTCCCCGAAGTAGAAGTGCCGAAGCCAGGAGGCGCCAACGGCCTGGCCGTTGGCGATCTTGTCCAGGTCGCCTTCCATGTCCGCGGTGAACTCATAGTCCACGTAGTCGCTGAAGTGCTGCTCCAGCAGGCGGATGACCGAGAAGGCGATCCAGCTGGGTACCAGGGCTGAGCCCTGCTTCCGGACGTAGCCGCGGTCCTGGATGGTGGAGATGGTGGAGGCGTAGGTGGACGGGCGTCCGATGCCCTTCTTTTCCAGCTCCGCCGTCAGCGACGCTTCGGTGTACCGCGGCGGCGGCGAGGTTTCGTGGCCCACGGCGATGATGTCCGAGGCCTTGAGGGCATCGCCCTTGGCAACGTTGGGAAGGCGCCGGGCTTCGTCGGAGTCGTCGTCGCCGCGGGTTTCGTCCTTGCCTTCCTCATAGGCTGCAAGGAAGCCGGGGAACGTGATCACGGTGCCGGACGCGGAGAACTCGGCATCCCGCCCGTCCGCAGCCACCGCACCCAGGCGGATGGTCGCAGTCGAGCCCTTGGCGTCGCCCATCTGGGATGCAACGGTCCGCTTCCAGATCAGTTCGTACAGCCGGAACTCGTCGCCCGAGAGCTGTTTTGCCACCTGGGCGGGCGTGCGGAAGGAGTCACCGGCGGGACGGATGGCCTCGTGGGCTTCCTGCGCGTTGGCGGACTTGTTGGCGTACACGCGCGGGGACTGCGGAACGTACTCGGGGCCGTAAAGCTCGGCAGCCTGCCGGCGGGCAGCGGTCACGGCTTCGTCGCTCAGCGCGGACGAGTCGGTACGCATATAGGTGATGTAGCCGTTTTCGTACAGCCGCTGGGCAACCTGCATGGTGCTCTTGGAGGAGAACCGCAGCTTGCGGCCCGCTTCCTGCTGCAGTGTGGAGGTGGTGAACGGCGCGGCCGGGCGGCGGGTGTACGGCTTGGTGTCCACGGAACGGACAGTGAACGAGGCATCCTGCAGCCCTGCTGCCAGCGACGTAGCCAGCTCCTCGTTGAGGTGCGCGACGTTCTTGGAGGTGAGGACGCCGTCGTCGTTGAAGTCGCGGCCGGTGGCCACCTTGGCGCCGTCAACAGCCGCGAGCTTGGCTTTGAAGGAGCCGGAATCCGCGCCGAACTGGCCGGTGAGGTCCCAGTAGGACGCCGCCTTGAACGCCATGCGTTCGCGTTCCCGGTCCACCACCATGCGGGTGACAACGGACTGCACACGGCCGGCGGACAGGCCGCGCGCCACCTTGCGCCACAGGACCGGGGAGATTTCGTAGCCGTACAGGCGGTCCAGGACGCGGCGGGTTTCCTGGGCGTCCACCAGCGCCGAATCGACGTCGCGCAGGTTGCCCATGGCGCGCTGGATGGCTTCCTTGGTGATTTCGCCGAACGTCATCCGGTACACCGGGACCTTGGGCTTGAGCACTTCCAGCAGGTGCCACGCGATGGCTTCGCCCTCGCGGTCCCCATCGGTTGCGAGGTAAAGTTCGTCCGCGTCTTTGAGCGCCGCCTTGAGCTCGGTCACCTTTTTCTTCTTGTCCGCGGACACCACGTAGTACGGCTTGAAGTCGTGCTCGATGTCCACGGCGAACTTGCCCACCGAGGTTTTCTTCAGCTCTGCGGGGAGCTCGGACGGCTGCGGCAGGTCGCGGATGTGACCAATGGAGGCCTCAACGATGAAGCCCTCGCCGAGGTACTTGGCGATGGTCTTGCTCTTGGCCGGAGACTCCACAATCACGAGTTTCTTGCCGGTTTTGGCCTTGCTTGGCACGGTGCTCCTACAGAAAAAGGTTGCTGGGGCAGATGAGCCCATATTGGCCTAGTTCACCATATTTTGGAGAATTGTGCGCATTCCTGTGGAAAACCGGGGGCTGCAGGCAGGCGCCGCGGACGCCTAATCGGCAGCAGGAATAAGGAAGCCGTCGCGGACCAGGTTTTCCACATCGGCAAGCAGCGCACTCCGGAAGTTACCGGCGTCAAAACCGCCGTCCGGGCCATCTTCGACGGCACCCATACTGCCGCCCAGCAGGGCCTCCAGCGCACCGGCGATCTGCCCGGCGGACAGGTCGCCGTCGCACGCCGACACAAAGCCGGCCAGTTCCGTACTGAGCAGGTTGGTGCGGCGCAGCCCTGCCCCTTGGCGGAGCAGGATGACGCCCGGGTGCTCCGCGCCCGGCCGCTGGTGCCGCTCCTCCGTGACGTCATCCGCCACCAGCAGGTGCGCGTCCTCAATGTCGTTGGCCGCCAGCCAGTCGCTGCGTTCGACGGCGGCGCCCAGGTGGGGGCCGATAGGCTGCTCGATGGGGTAGGTGATTTCCTCGAACCGGCTGACCGCGACCTGCCCGCCAGTAACGGGACGCCGCAGCCAGACCATGCCGAAGCCGATCCCCTCCACCTGCCGGGATTCAAAGTCGGCGAGGTAGGCCTCATAGGCATCGCGGTAGTGCTGCCGGTCCCGGCTTTCCGATGCGTCCTGCAGCCACGTCTCGGCGTACTGTTCCGGGCTGACTTGTTCCCGCTGGATGAACCAGGCGTCCACGGCCGGACCGGCCCAGCTTTGCGGCCGTTCCTGCCACTCGGCGCCGGCCGGTACTTCCCAGTTGCCCAGAAGCTGGGCTGTTCCGGCAGGGGCGAGGACCGACGGCAGTGCCCTGACCAGCGAGGAGACGATCTCGTCGCCCGGCATCCCGCCGTCCCGGTAGGTGAACTGCTCCGCGGCCTCCTCCCCCGGACGCCGCGGGGTGATGACAAAGGGCGGGTTGGACACCACCAGGCCGAATTCCTCACCCGCCACCGGATCCAGCAGCGACCCGAGCCGGAGGCTCACCCGGTCCTCCAGCCGCGCCGGGTCCACAGCGAGGGCCTCGGCGTTGAGCAGGATATTGAAGCGCGTGAAGGCCAGGGCCCGTTCGGAAATGTCGGTTGCCGTCACGTGCTCGCAGTGGTGGAGGAGGTGGAACGACTGGATCCCGCAGCCCGTACCGAGGTCCAGCGCCCGCTCCGTGTGCCGCCTGATGGTGGTCTGCACCAGTGTGGTGGACGCCTGGCCGATGCCCAGGACGTGGTCATGCCGCAGCACGCCCGGTTGCTGATGGGCGGCAAGGTCACTGGCTACCCACAGTTCGGCCCCTCCGCTGCCGTCCTCGTTCGCGTCCCAGCCGTAGGGCCGCAGGTCCGCCTTGGCTGCCAGCCGTCCCGAACCGGGAACGGGCTGCAGCAGCCCCAGCTCCAGCAGGCCCCTGACGCGGATGCCCGGCAGGGCGGCGTCGAGCGTTTCCCGTTTTTGGGGTTCGGCCAGGAGCCACAGACGGACGACGGCGGCAAGCGCCGCTGCGCCCTCGTCCTCCCGGACGGCGCGCTCGGCAGCGAGCAGGGCAGGGATGGTCTGGTCCCGGTTCAGCGCAGCCGACGCGGAGGGCCCGAGCAGCCGGGCGACGCCGTCGAGCGTGTAGCCGAGCCGGCGCAGGTCAGCGGCGAGCGCCGTGAGCAGTTCGGGAAGGTCGCTGCGCGGGGCGTCGGGGGTGTTGCCGGCGGTGAACTCGTATGGGGATCTAGGCACCGGACAAGTTTAGTCCGGCGGGATGCGCCGCCCGGGGCGGCGCCCGGCAGTGCAGCCTGGTCCCGCCCAGGCGGTAGCGTGGAAGCATGCCTTCCCGACTTTCCTTCCTTCCGCGCGCCCGCCGCGGAACTGCCGTGCTGACATTCAGCGCCCCGGTGGCCGCGGTCCTTGCATTGGCCGCCTGCGCACCCCTGGTGTCCATCGAGAACGGGGACGTTCCGCAGTGGCGGGCCACCGCGTTGCCCACGGCCGCTGGGACGGTCCTGGCGGACGCCGGCAAGATCCTTAACCGGGACCGCATCATCGAGGAAGCGGCCAACGTTCCCGCAGGCCGCTACACGCTGACAGCCACCTGCGAAGGCGGCGGGAAGGCCTTTTTTGCGGTATCGCTGAACGGCGCCCAGCTGGTGGACCACGGCGCGGCCTGCAACGGCAGCAAGGAAACGACCCGGATCACACTGCCTGAGGCAGGCACCCTGAGCATCAGCACGTCCAGCGTGGACGCTCCGCTGATCTACGCCTACCACCTGGTGCCTGCCGAATAGGCAGCGGTGGGGCTATGGCCCGCCGGCGCCGGCAGGCATAAAGTCGGATTATGCCCAGCGTGCGGAAAGCCTCCGCGCCCCGTCCCGTACGGATAGCACGGGCGCCGCTGGCACGGAAGCCGGCGGCCGCCGTCGTCCTGGGCATCGTGCTGGCAGCGGGAACGCTAAGCGGCTGCGAATATACGTACGACGACGGCCGGGACTGGTCCGCCCCGGCGGAGGCGACACCGCTCCCGGGCCCGGTGTTCACTCGTGACCCGCTGCGGCGGGACCCGGTTACCGAAGCCGAGCTGGAGGGGTGGATCTCAGAGACCCTCCCCGACACCCCGCAGACGGTGGTCCACGCGGGCGCCGGGCTGCTGGGCGCCGGGGAGGTGCGGACCGAAGCCACGCCGGTCCTCGGAACCGGCACCTATGCGCTGGCTCTTGCCTGCCGGAGCCAGCGGCGGGTGACGTTTACCGTCCGCAGTGATGTGCTCACGCTGGTGGACCTTGGGCTCAGGTGCGGCGTCAACCGCGAAAACGTCATTTACCTCTCCACGGAGACGGCCCTGAGCATCACCGTTGAGGCTCGAACCGGAGCCAACTTTGCCTACCGCGTGCGGCGCCTGTGACCGCGCGCGGGCGGCAGCTCCAGGGTGTTCAGGCGGCGCAGCCCTCGGGACACCGCAGCGTTTCCGGACTGGCGGCGCACTCGGCGCAGTAGAGCGTGAGGGTGCGGCAGCTGGGATTGGAGCAGTTTTCGAACTTGCTGGTGGGTGCTGAGCAGCGGGTGCATTCGCCGATGGTCTTGGCGTCCTCGCTGAACTCCAGGTGCATGCGCTTGTCGAAGACATAGAGGGAGCCTTCCCAGAGGCCCTGGTCCTTGAAGGTTTCGCCGTACCGGACAATGCCCCCGTCCAGCTGGTAGACCTCTTTAAAGCCGCGGTTCACCATCAGGCTCGAGAGCACCTCGCAGCGGATCCCGCCCGTGCAGTAGGTGACCACGGGCTTGTCCTTGAGTTCGTCGTACTTGCCGGACTCCAGCTCCTTGATGAAGTCGTGGGTGGTGGCGACATCCGGGACCACCGCGTCCTTGAACCGGCCGATCTGGGCTTCGAACGCGTTCCGCCCGTCGAAGAACACCACCTCTTCCCCGCTCTGTGTCTTCGCGTCCACCAGCTCGTGCAGCTCTTCCGGCTTCAGGTGCTTGCCGCCGCCCACAACACCGTTGGCGTCCACCGTGAGCTCGCCGGGAGCTCCGAAGGAGACGATCTCGTCGCGCACCTTGACGCTGAGCCTGGGGAAGTCGTCCGCGCCGCCGTCGGACCATTTAACGTCGATGCCGTGGAAGCCCTTGTACTCCCGGGTGGTCTTGACGTACTGTTTCACGGCACCAATTTCACCGCCGACGGTGGCGTTGATGCCGTCCTTGGAGATGATGATGCGGCCGGTGAGGCCCAGCTTTTCGCAGAGGGCACGCTGCCAGAGACGCACCGCGTCCGGGTCCGCGATGGGGGTAAAGCCGTAAAAAAGGACAATTCGGTTCAAAGCCACGTATTTAAGGGTACCGGCTGGGGTTCCTGGACCGGATCGGCGCCTCCTGCATCACGATTGCATAAGCACTCCGCCGCCCACTGTTGCTGGCGATCGGGCTGGATTAGTGTTCAGTCATGAGCCCGGAAACCATGATTGAAGACATCACAGGCCTTCTTGAAGTGTGGGTGGCCGGCTGGGCCGGCTGCCGCGGATACCAGACGTCCACCGAGGGCCGCTTCCCCGCTGCGCTCCGGGCCGACACCAGCGGGGAATGGGAATTCTTCGCCTCCGATCCAACCCCGGAAGAGTTCGCGGCCTTGGCGGCCAAGACTGCCGAGGTCCCCGCCCGGGTGCTGACCATCCTCACCAACGACGTCGAGCGCTACGCGGGGCTGGCCCGCCAGCACGGGCTGAACGTCACCTCCGATTCGCAAACCATGATGATCGTGGACATGGAAACGCAGGACGCCGAGGACCCGTGGCTTTCGGACGACGACCTGAAGCTGTACCTGTCCGAGCAGAACCACGTCCACTATGCGGAAGTGCGCTCCGGCGACACTGTGGCTGCGAGCGGCCGGGTGTTCGTGGTGGGCGATACCGCCGTGTTCGACAAGATCATCACCGAACCGGGGTTCCAGCGCCGCGGACTGGGCAGTTTCATCATGCGGGCCCTCGCTGCGCAGGCCTTCGAACACGACGTGGAGACCGGGTTGCTGCTGGCGTCCATTGACGGCCAAAAGCTGTATTCCCATCTGGGCTGGAGCACTGTCTCGCGGGTCCTGATGCTGTCGGCATCCCATGACGGTTCCGACCTTTCCCTGAGCTGACCCTCCTTCTTCGGCAGATCCCGCCGGTCCGGTTACCCCTTGGGCGAACCGGGCCGGCTGGCTCCGTGACGGGTGAAACAATGTGGGGGTGAACCCCCATGACTCCCTGATTCCCCTGCTGGGCCGCGGCCCGGATCCGGAACAGCTCCGTCATGTCCGCACCATCCCGGCCCGCGCCGCCCTGTACGAGCCGTGGCCGGACTGGCTGCACCCTGATGTGGCCGCGGCATACGGCTCGCTGGGCATCCAGGAGCCGTACCGGCACCAGGTGGAAGCGGCGAACATCGCCCACGGCGGCGAACACGTGGTGGTGGCCACGGGAACGGCGTCCGGAAAGTCGCTGGCCTACCAGCTGCCTGCGCTGGATGCCATCCACCGCTCGGAACTGCGGGTCCTCGCCGACCCCGGCAAGATCCACGACGACGGTGCAGTTACCCTTTATCTCTCCCCCACCAAGGCGCTGGCCGCCGACCAGCTGAACGCGATCCGGGCGCTGAAACTGCCCACGGTGAGGGCGGAAACGTACGACGGCGACACGGACCCTGCCTCCCGGCGCTGGATCCGGGACCACGCCAACTTCATCCTGGCCAACCCCGACATGCTGCACTTCGGCATCCTCCCCAACCACGCCTGGTGGGCCGGGTTCTTCCGCCGCCTCCGCTATGTGATCGTGGACGAAGCCCACAGCTACCGCGGCGTGTTCGGCTCCCACGTGGCCAACCTGATGCGGCGGCTGCGGCGCATCTGTGCCTACTACGGAGCCGGCTCGTCCTTCCCCGAACCCGTGTTTATTGCCGCGTCAGCCACCGCCTCCGATCCCGATGCCTCGTTCTCCAGGCTGATCGGCGCGCCGGTCACAGCGGTCTCCCGGGACTGTTCGCCGCACGGTGCCACC
>NZ_JARHXQ010000228.1:0-11448 GCF_029222765.1 Arthrobacter sp. Cr_A7
GCGCGCTCGGTCTCAGCCGCGCCTTCTTCCTCGGCTACCACCGGGGCGAGCGAGAGCTTTCCGCGGTCGTCGATCTTGGTGATTTCCACCTGGACCTTCTGGCCGACGGAGACCACGTCATCCACGTTGTCCACGCGCTTGCCGTTGGCCAGCTTGCGCAGTTCGGAGATGTGCAGGAGGCCGTCCTTGCCCGGGGTCAGCGACACGAAGGCACCGAAGGTGGTGGTCTTGACGACCGTACCCAGGTAACGCTCGCCGATTTCCGGGACCTGCGGGTTCGCGATGGCGTTGATGGCGGAGCGTGCTGCGTCTGCAGACGGGCCGTCGGTGGCGCCAATGTAGACCGTGCCGTCGTCCTCGATGGAGATGTCGGCGCCGGTGTCTTCCTGGATCTGGTTGATCATCTTGCCCTTGGGGCCAATGACCTCGCCGATCTTGTCCACGGGGATCTTCACGGCGATGACGCGCGGTGCGAACTCGGAGAGCTCGTCCGGGGTGTCGATGGCCGAGTCCATGACCTCGAGGATGTGCAGGCGTGCTTCACGGGCCTGCTTCAGGGCTGCTGCCAGCACCGAAGCGGGGATGCCGTCGAGCTTGGTGTCCAGCTGGATGGCCGTGACGAACTCGGAGGTACCGGCAACCTTGAAGTCCATGTCGCCGAAGGCGTCTTCGGCGCCCAGGATGTCAGTCAGTGCCGCGTAGCGGGTCTGGCCGTCCACCTGGTCGGAGACCAGGCCCATGGCAATACCGGCGACGGCGGCCTTCAGGGGCACACCGGCGTTCAGCATGGACAAGGTGGAGGCGCAGACAGAACCCATCGACGTCGAACCGTTGGAGCTGAGCGCCTCGGATACCTGGCGGATGGCGTACGGGAACTCCTCGCGGGACGGCAGGACCGGCACGAGGGCCCGCTCTGCCAGGGCACCGTGGCCGATTTCGCGGCGCTTGGGCGAGCCCACGCGGCCGGTCTCACCGGTGGAATACGGCGGGAAGTTGTAGTTGTGCATGTAGCGCTTGGTCTTGACCGGCGACAGCGAGTCGATCTGCTGTTCCATCTTCAGCATGTTCAGCGTGGTGACACCCATGATCTGGGTTTCGCCGCGCTCGAAGATGGCGGAGCCGTGGACTCGGGGCAGGACCTCAACCTCGGCGGTGAGCTGGCGGATGTCCGTCAGGCCGCGGCCGTCGATGCGGACCTGGTCCTTGAGGATGCGCTGGCGCACTACGTGCTTGGTTACCGAGCGGAATGCTGCGGACACTTCCTTGTCACGGCCTTCGAACTGCTCGGCCAGGGCGGCGGAAACCTCGTCCTTCAGCGCGTCTGAAGCGTCATTGCGCTCCTGCTTGTCCGCGATCTGGAAGACAGCAGCCAGCTTTTCAGCGGCAGCTGACTCAACAGCGGCGTAGACGTCGTCCTCGTAGTCCAGGAAGACGGGGAACTCAACGGTGGGCTTGGCTGCACGGGAGGCCAGGTCAGCCTGCGCCTCGCACAGAGCCTTGATGAACGGCTTGGCAGCCTCGAGGCCCTCGGAGACAACCTCTTCGGTGGGGGCGGTGGCGCCCTGTTCCTTGATGAGGTTCCAGGAGTTGTCCGTCGCTTCAGCTTCGACCATCATGATGGCGACGTCGTCACCGGCGATGCGGCCGGCCACAACCATGTTGAAGACGGAGTTTTCCAGCTGGGAGTGCTTGGGGAAAGCAACCCACTGGGAGCCGTTTTCGTCAGCGACCAGGGCAACGCGGACGCCGCCGATGGGGCCGGAGAACGGCAGGCCGGACAGCTGGGTGGACATCGAGGAGGCGTTGATGGCCACCACGTCGTACAGCTCGTCCGGGTTGATCGCCAGGACGGTGACCACGATCTGGACCTCGTTGCGCAGGCCCTTGATGAAGGCGGGGCGCAGCGGGCGGTCCATGAGGCGGCAGGCCAGGATGGCTTCGGTGGACGGACGTCCTTCACGGCGGAAGAACGAGCCCGGGATGCGGCCGGCAGCGTACATGCGCTCTTCGACATCGACCGTCAGCGGGAAGAAGTCGAAGCCTTCACGCGGGTGCTTGCCGGCGGTGGTGGCGGACAGCAGTGCGGTGTCTTCGTCGATGTACACCATCGCTGCGCCGGCTGCCTGCTTGGCGAGGCGGCCGGTTTCGAAGCGGATTACACGCTTGCCAAAGCGGCCATTGTCAATGACTGCTTCTGAGAACTGGATTTCGGGACCCTCCAAGAGAGTCACCTCCGTTTCTTTCTTACGGAGTCCAGCCGCATCAACCCAGCCAGCATCTGTCTACTGGCCCTGCACCCGGTCATCGATCGAGACCCACGGGCCGGGGCTTCAGTCAACGAAGCCTTCCCGGGGATCACTACCGAGGACCGCGAATGCGTGATGCGGTTGATCCTCCTGTTTAGTTTTTATTTGAAGAAGGCGGCCCGTTCCATGCCGGAAAGGGCCGCCCCCGAAGTGCGACTAGCGGCGCAGGCCGAGGCGCTCGATGAGCGAACGGTAGCGGGCGATGTCGGTCTTCTTGAGGTAGCTCAGCATGCGCTTGCGGCGACCAACCATGGCCAGCAGACCGCGCTGGGTGTGGTAGTCGTGCTTGTGCTCCTTCATGTGCTCAGTCAGATCCTTGATCCGCTGGGTCAGGACAGCAACCTGGACCTCGGGTGAACCCGTGTCGCCTTCGCCGGTTGCGTATTCCTTGATGATGGACTGCTTTACAGCGGCGTCAAGTGCCACAATAACTCCTAGTAAATGTGCCGTGAGGGCCCAGGTCAGAAAATCACTGCCGGGTCTGCCGCCGCGGCATAACCCCGGAAGAACCGGGATGCCGTACGCAACAGGAACCAGCCGCCACGGACTGCAGCCGGATCCATCGTCCAGTTTACCGGCCGCGGCCTAATGTTGTCGAAACAGGGGGCGCCGGAGAGCCGCTGCAGGAAGACGGTGCCCGAGTCAGCCCTGGAGCCGGTCCCGGATGGCGGCCATCCCGTGCAGCACTTCCTGGAAGCTGGTGCTGAGGGGCGACAGGCCAACCCGGATGCCGTGCGGAGACCGGAAATCGGGGATGACGTCGTCGTCCCACAGCGCTGCAACCGTTGCCTTCGTAAATCCGGGGTGGTCCACGGTGATGTGGCTGCCCCGCTCCCCCGGATCACGGGGCGTCGCCAGTTCAGCCCCCAGGGGTGCCAGCCATTCATCGAACACCTCGACGGCGAAACCCGTCAGTTGAACCGACTTCTTCCGGATGGCCGCCATGGATGCTTCCTCGATGAGGTCCAGGGTGCCGCGCATGGCCAGCATCCCGAAGATTGCGGGAGTGCCGCTCAGGAATCCCCTGATGCCCGCCGCAGGCTCATACCCGGCCGCCATCTCGAAGGCATCCTTCCGGCCCATCCAGCCCCAGATGGGCTGGTTGAGCGAGGTCAGGTGCCGCCGGTTGACATAGGCGAACGCGGGCGAGCCCGGACCGCCGTTGAGGTACTTGTACGTGCAGCCGGCAGCAAAGTCCACGCCGGCGCCGTCCAGGTCGATCTCCACGGACCCCGCGGAATGGCAAAGGTCCCACACCACCAGCGCGCCGGCGTCGTGCACGGCGGCAGTGATGCCCGGAAGGTCCGCCAGGTGGCCGGAGCGGTAGGCGATCTGGCTCAGGAGTACGACGGCGGTGCGCGGCCCCGTTGCGTCGCGCACCTGGTCAACGGTCACCCCTGCGGCGGGATCTGTTTCGATCCAGCGGAGCGTCAGGCCCTCCTCCAGGGCTATGCCTTCGACAAGGTAGCGGTCCGTGGGAAAGTTCTCGGTGTCCAGGACCAGTTCGTTGCGGTCCGGGTCAGCCACCGCCGCCAGTGCCGCGCGGATCATCTTGTACAGGACCACGGTGGTGGAGTCGGCAATGATGGTCTGCCCCGGGGCGGCACCCAGGACCGCCCGGCCCAGCTGGTCGCCGATGGCCTGCGGCAGCTCCAGCCACTCCTCGTCCCAGCCGCGGATCAGGCGCCCGCCCCAGCCGTCGCGGATAAACGCCCCGATGTCCTCGGGAGTCCGTATCAGCGGACGTCCCAGGGAGTTGCCGTCCAGGTAGGACAGCGGCGTGTCTGTGCCGATGAAGTGGGCACGGAACCGGGCCAGCGGATCCTGCCGGTCGAGCTCAGCGGCACGCTGCCGCAGTGCATTGCCTGTTGCCGGGGAGGGATGTGCCTGCTCAATGCTCATTGTCCGATCTCCGTCCTGACAGCGAATAATTCCGGGAAAAAAGTCAGCTCCAGGGCCTTTTGCAGGAAGGCTGCGCCGCTGGAGCCGCCGGTTCCGGATTTCATGCCGATGGTCCGCTGGACCGTCCGCAGATGGCGGAAGCGCCACAGCTGGAAGTTGTCCTCAAGGTCAACGAGCTCCTCACAGGCTTCGTAGGCGCCCCAGTTGTCCGCGGCGTGCTCGTAGATGTGTTTGAAGAGCGGCACCAGTTCCGGGGTGAACTCGTGTGCCTTGGTGACGTCGCGTTCCAAAACGGCGGCGGGGACATCGAATCCCTGGCGGGCAAGGTAGGCGAGGAATTCGTCGTAGATGCTGGGCGCGGCGAGCAACTCCTCCAGCATGGCGTGCGCCTCGGGATCTGATTCGAACACCGGAAGCATTTTGCGGTTCTTGTTGCCCAGCACGAATTCAACCGCGCGGTACTGGCTGGACTGGAAACCGGACGAGTTGCCCAGGAAGCCGCGGAACTGTGAATACTCCGTGGGCGTCAGGGTAGCCAGCACGGACCACTGTTCCGTGAGGGTTTTCTGGATGTGCTTGACCCGCGCGATGCCCTTCAGCGCCGAGCCGAGATCGTCCGCGCGAAGCCAGGCGGCAGCGCTCCGCAGCTCATGCAGCACGAGCTTCAGCCACAGTTCGGTGGTCCGGTGCTGGATGATGAACAGGAGCTCGTCATGGTGTTCGGGCTTGCTGACGGGCTGTTGCGCGCTCAGCAGGGTGGGCAGCTGAAGGTAGGAGGCGTAACTCATCCTCGAGCTGAAGTCGCGGACGATGCCCTTGTCCAGCTTGCGGGTGTTCTTCTCGACGGACACGTACTGCCTTTCCTTGCTGACACCCCGGCAGGCCTGCCAAGGTGGCGTGGGTCTGAACCGGCGCCGTCCAGGTGGCAGGTCAGCGGCTCTTCAGCGCCTGGTCAGCAGATCATGCGCCTGGACAACGTCCAGCTTCATCTGGTCAACCAGGGCTTCAGGCCCACGGTAGGCCACCATGCCGCGGAGACGCTCCACAAATTCAACAATTACTGTCTGGCCGTACAGATCGAAGTCCTCAACGGCTTCCCTGGGCCGGTCGATGACGTGCGCCTCCACCTGCCGGCTGACGCCGTCGAACGTGGGGTTGGAGCCCACGGAGATGGCGGCGGGCCAGCGTTTGCCGGCCTGGTCGACAAGCCAGCCGGCGTAAATACCGTCGGCAGGGATCAGCCCGCTCGAGTTGGACGCGAGGTTGGCCGTGGGAAACCCGAGGGCGCGTCCCCGCGCGGCGCCGTGGACAACCTCGCCGCGCATCCGGTGGGGGCGGCCCAGCACGGCCGCGGCCGTGGTGACGTCGCCTTCCTGCAAGGCTTCCCTGACCCAGGTGGATGAGCAGCGGCGGTCCTTGCCGTCGTCGTCATGCAGGGGATAGCCCTCGGAGCCAAACTCGCTGATGACCTGCACCTCGAATCCGAACTTCTGGCCGAGCATCTTCATGGTGTCCAGGTCGCCGGAATTGCCGCGGCCGAAGCGGGCGTCGTGGCCGATCACCACATGGCTGGCGTGCAGGCAGTCCACCAGGTACTGCTCCACGAATTCCTCGGCCGTCAGGCTGGCCAGGTCCAGCGAATACTTCACCACCAGGACCGCGTCCAGGCCAAGTTCGCCCAGGGCCTCGAGTTTGTCGTCCAGGCCCATGATCAGCTGCGGCGCGGCTTCGGGGCGGTGGACCAGCGCGGGATGCGGGTCGAAGGTGACGGCAACCGCCCTGGCATGGGTGAGCCGGGCTGAGCGGATCAGCTGGGACAGCACCTGCTGGTGCCCGCGGTGAACGCCGTCGAAGTTCCCAAAGGTGACAACAGATGGGCCGAAGTCCGCCGGGACTTCGGACGGATCGTTCCAGATGTAGACCATCACCCTCGCCTTTAACTGCCTGCAAGCATCAACAATCCGCAGCCATGCCGGCCGCGGAACTCTTCAAGGTTACCTGCATTCACAGCGCGGTTTTCCCGTGCGATGGCCTGCGCCGGTACAGCCACACCAATCCGAGAATCGGGAGCAGCAGGGGGATGAAGCCGTAGCCGCGGCCAAAGAGGGACCACACGGTTTCGTGCGGGAACGCCACGGCGTCGAACACGCTCAGGGCACCCACCACCAGCACGCCCACGAGTTCCACCAGCACTGCGGCGAGGGACACCTTGAACCAGGTGCTGCCTGCCTTGGCAAGGGACACCGTGGCCACGACGTAGACCAGGGCGGCGAAGGCGGAGAGCAGGTATGCCAGCGGAGCCTCGGAGAACTTGGTGAGGATCTGGTAGCCGGCGCGTGCCGAGGCCGAGATGGCGAAGACGGCGTACACCGCGATCAGCAGGCGCCCGGGACCGGTGTTGCGGGTGTTCCGGGCGGGGGCGTCACCGATAGCGGCGCGCGGGTGCTGCTCTTTCACGTTGTGTGCTTCTTCCACTTCAGTACCAGATCTGGTTCATGCGGGCGGCCATCACCAGGGCGGTAACGCCGACGGCGGCCAGGACGAAATTGCTCCACCGCGTCCGTTCCAGGATGGACCAGTAGACGGCGGCCGGGGGCAGGAGCATGGCGGTGGCGAGGTAGCCCCAGAATTCCCAGGCTTCACCGGCAATGGGTTCACCGGCGATGACGCGGATGATGGAACCCACAAGGTAGACCACCAGGGCGACTTCGACGGCCGCCACCGACAGGATGGTGATGTCGTTGGGCGCCTTCTTAAGGATGCCCGCCACCAGGCAGATCCCGGTGGACACCAGACCCACCACCAGGATGATGTAGAAATAGGCGTCCATCTAAGCTTCCCCGGCGTTGGTGACCGCTGGGCTGCCGTTGCCGGGTGCGAAGACCAGGACGGGTTTGGCGTAGCTTCCGGCGTCCGCCAGGAGGGCCACCAGGCTTCCGTCGGGCGCAAAGGCGGCGGCCGGATGGTCGGCGGTGGCTGCCGCTGGACTTCCCGGGGCTGCGCCGGCGGCAATGCGCCGGCCAAAGGAAATCTCCGTTGTTTCATCGGGGGTGAGCTCGCGGTTGGGCATCAGCGCCCGGGCCGCCTGGGACATGTCCAGGACGTTCAGTTCCTCGGCAAGCTGTTCGAGGGTGCGGGCCTGCTCCAGCGAGTACGGGCCGACATGGGTGCGGCGGAGCGCGGTGAGGTGGCCGCCCACGCCCAGGGCGTTGCCCAGGTCCCGGGCCAGGGCACGGATGTAGGTTCCGGAGGAGCATTCCACCGTGACATCAACGTCGACGAACCCGGCTGCTTCATCCCGGCGGATGCCGTGCACCTCAAACCGGTGGATGGTGACGGGGCGGGCGGCGAGCTTAACATCCTCCCCGGACCGGACCCGCGCGTAGGCGCGTTCGCCGTTGACCTTGATGGCGCTGACGCTGCTGGGCACCTGCTGGATGTCGCCCGTAAGGGCGGCGACGCCGTCGTGGATTGCCTGCTCTCCAACCGCGGCGGTGGGGGCCGTGGCAATCACTTCACCCTCGGCGTCGTCCGTCACCGTGGACTGGCCCAGGCGGATGGTGGCGGTGTAGGTCTTGGAGGTACCCACGATGTAGGTGAGCAGTCGGGTGGCCTTGTTGATGCCGACCACCAGCACTCCGGTGGCCATCGGATCCAGGGTCCCCGCGTGCCCCACTTTCCGGGTACCTGCGAGGCGCCGCATCCGGCCAACCACATCATGGCTGGTCCATCCCTGCGGCTTGTCCACTATCACCAGTCCAGAAAGCACGCCTCCCAGTATATCGGCGCTGGTGGGGCCGCCCGCGCACCCGCCGGTTAGGATGGCAGGCATGCCTGAGCTTGCCGCCCATGTCCGCGACGTGCCCGTCAACCAGATCCGCGAGATCACCGAGGCTGCGTGGCGGACCCCCGGTGCACTGGTCCTCAGCATCGGGGAACCGGGGTTCCCGCTCCCCCGCCATGTCCTGGAGGCCGGCATGGCCTGCCTGGACAGGGATGAGACCAACTACACCCCCAACGCCGGCATCCCTGCCCTGCGCGAAGCCTTTGCGGCGAGGTTCCGCGAGGAGCAGGGATGCGATGTCGGCGCGGACCGGGTGTACGTGGTGGCCGGCGCGCAGCAGGGCCTGCACCTGGCCATGAGCCTGCTGCTCTCCCCCGGCGACGAGATCCTGATCCCCAACCCGGGCTATCCCACGTTCGCCATGACCGGCAGGCTCCTGAACGCCGTCCCCGTGGGCTACCCGCTGTACCCGGACAACGGCTTCCAGCCCAGGCCGGAAGACCTTGAGGCCCTCATCACGGACCGGACCAAGGTCCTGGTCCTGAACTCGCCGTCCAACCCGCTGGGCGCGGTCCTGGGCGGGGACCTGACCCGGGAGCTGATGGACCTGGCCCGGCGGCACGATCTGTGGGTGATTTCAGATGAATGCTACGAGGCCTTTACCTACGATGTGCCTCACATCAGCCCGGCAAAGTTCGACGGCGGGACGCCGGGTGAAGCGCGCGTCTTCACCTCCCTGACGCTGTCCAAGACCTACGGCCTCACCGGCCTGCGGATCGGCGCGCTGGTCTGCCCGCCCGGGCTGAAGCAGAAGATGGACAACGTGATGGAGTCGATCGTTTCCTGCGTGGCGGCGCCGTCGCAGTATGCCGCGCTCGCGGCCCTCACCGGCCCCCAGGACTACGTGCAGCACGCCTCCGGGCACTACAGGGAGAACCGGGACGCTGCCTCTGCCGTCCTCGATTCCCTGGGGATTCCGTACCTGCAGGCCCAGGGTGCGTTCTACCTGTGGGCTGACGTCTCCCACGCCAGCGGCGGCGATGTGCGGAGCTGGGTGCGCCGCTTCCTTGCGGACTCGGGTGTTGCGCTGGCGCCCGGTACCGCATTCGGATCCATCGGTGAAGGTTGGGTGCGCATTGCGTTGTGCGGGCGGAAAGAGGACCTGCTGGAGGGCCTGTCCCGGTTGCCGGCGCGGAAGCCCAACTAAAACCGGGTCAGCGGGCGGCGCCGGAGAGCGCCCCGTCCAGCCAGGACCGCAGGACGTTGGCGGGCGCGGCTCCGGCCTGCCTCGCGGCCACCCTGCCGTCCACCAGCACCATCAGCGTGGGGATGGCCTGCACGTCGAAGCGGCGGGACAGGCCAGGTGCCTTGTCCACGTCCACCTTGACCAGCTTGATCCGGCCCGGCCGTTCGCGCGCCAGCTTGTCCAGGACGGGGCTCACCATGCGGCACGGACCGCACCAGTCAGCCCAAAAGTCCACAAGCACCGGAACTGGCGACCGTTCCGCCACCACCCCGAAGTCCGCGTCCCCGGCGTTCACGATCCACGGCAGCCCTGCCTTGCAGTTGCCGCAGCGAGGCTGGCCGGCCGCCTGCGCGGGAATCCTGTTGGTCTTTCCGCAGGCCGGGCAGGCGATGAGCGTTGGTTCCATTCCTAGTACTCCTTCCGGTGCTTGTGCTCACCCCACGCCTGGAAGGGAGCGTCCGACGCCGGAACATCACCCCGCGTGACCGGCATCAGTTCCGGGCGGGATCCGCTGAAGTACTCGTAGAAGAGGGCATCGTCGAAACCGGCTGCAGCGGCGCCGTGGCGGTCCGCGGCGAAGTAGACCCGGTCGATGCGCGCCCATAGGGCGGAGGCAAGGCACAGCGGGCAGGGCTCACAGCTCGTGTAAAGAACGGCGCCACGGAGATCGAACGTGGCGCGTGCCGCAGCGGCGGTGCGGATGGCCACCACCTCGGCGTGGGCCGTGGGATCGTTGTCGCGGGTCACCCTGTTGACGCCCTCATACACGCGGCCGTCCGGGGTGACCACCACTGCGCCGAAAGGTCCGCCGCCATCCCCCACGTTTCCGGTGGCCAGTTCCACGGCCTGCTTCAGGTAGCGGGCGGCGTCGTCGAAGTCTCTTGCCATGGTCATAGCTAGATCCTAGCCATGGGCTGGCTGTTAGGGGGTGAAATTAGGGGGCGCATTAGGGGGAAAGTCCCCACGACATTCTTGACCGGCAGGCATATTCTGGCGCCCGGGGGTTTCCGAATTTTTGCCTCTCGCGAGGCTCCTTATCCGGCCCGCCAGGGCGACAACCCGGAGTACCCAATGAAGAGAAAGCTCACCCTGATCGCGTGTTTGGCAACCGCGGCTGTCATAGCCCCGGCAAGCGCCTCCGTGGCGTCTGACCGGGACCACCGCCACGAGCCGGAGGCCACGGAGCTCGCCGGCGGGCTCGTTTCACCGCTGCACCTCGCCGTAGGAACCAATAAATCCGTGCTGGTGACCCAGGATTTCGCGGGGAAGCTCAGCCGCGTCAACAGGGACAAGACCGTTACCAATATCTACCAGGCTGCTGCTGGCTTTGGCGTGGCGGGGGTGGAAACCCGCGGCGCCACCACATTCTTCCTCGAAACTGCCGGTGCCGGCTCACCGAATCCTGCCGAGCTGAAGGGCTTTCTGAAAGCGATCAACCCCCGCGGAGACGTCCGGCAGATAGCTGACCTGGCCGAACATGAGAGGAAGAACAATCCCGATGCAGGCCAGGAGTATGGGTTCGGACGGGACGCCAGCACCAAGTGCCTGGATCAGGCGGCAGCGATTGCGGATGCACCACCGGCACGGTACAACGGCGCCCTGGACTCGAATGCCTACGCCACGGCTGTCCAAGGCAACACGGCTTATGTCGCCGACGCCGGAGCAAACGCTGTCCTGAAGGTCAACATCCACTCCGGCGCCGTCAGCACAGTCGCAGTCCTGCCTCCCCGACCGTCAGTTCTCACTGCAGACGCCGCCGCCGCCTTAAAGGCGCCGGACTGCGCAAATTTCAAGTATGGTTTCGAACCCGTTCCGACTGACGTGGAAATCGGCCCGGACGGCTGGCTGTACGTGACATCGCTTCCAGGTGGACCTGAAGTCCCTGGCCTGGGCGCACGCGGCGCGGTCTTCAAGATCAACCCGTGGACCGGGCATACGAGGCTCTGGGTGGATGGCATCCTCAGCCCCACGGGCCTGGCAGTGGCAAACACAGGTGACGTTTACGTGGCCTCGCTGTTCGGCAACGAGATCCTGAAGTTCAGCGCATGGAAGGGCCACCGGTCAGTGTTCCTGCCAGTCCCCGCGCCGGCCGATGTGGAGGTCCACGGCCGAACTTTGTATGCAACGGTGGACGCCTTCAACCCGACCGCCCCACCGCCTCCCCCTGCCGAAGGCCGGGTGATCAAGGCCGACATCCGGTAGCAGCGCAC
>NZ_JARHXQ010000229.1:0-7444 GCF_029222765.1 Arthrobacter sp. Cr_A7
GCGGCAATCCAGCGGTTTCCGGTCCTTCCTGCGCCCGCGGTTCCACAATGAAGGGACAGGTTTTTCGTACCCTGGGAGGGTGTGATGAGAAGGTCCCGCGGTCTGTTTCCCGCATTGATTCTGGTTGGTGTTGCGGTTGCCGGATGCGGCCCGCAGGCAGGGCAGCCCACGGTCACCACGCCGGCAGCGACGAGCACTGCCCCCAGTCCGTCCGCCACTGCCGCGCCGCCGTCTGCCTCGCCGTCGGCCGTGCAGACGGCCACCGCAACGGCCACCGCGGAACCTACAGCCACCACCACAGCCACCAAGGCGGCCTGGAAGACATTCACGACGGCGGACGGGCAGCTGGCCTTTGACCTTCCGTCCGCGTGGAGCGTGCGGGACCCGGCCGGGGAGCTGCCCGAAGGCGGCGGGGCTTTCGCCGAGGTGACCAACGAAGCGGGCCGGCCACTGGCTACGCTGCGGACCAACATGGCCACGGGATCCACCTGCATGGAGAAGTACCCCTTCTCCGAGTTTGAGTCGCAGCAGATGCCGGCGCTGGCCCAGAACGGGGATGTGCCCCGGTACGTCTTTGAAACCCGCGGCGACGCCACCGCTCCCGGCCCGGCCGATACCCCGGCTGCCGCTTACGGCATCACCACAGTTGAGGCTCCCACCGGCGACACTGCCTGCCCCATCTTCCATTTCTTCACATGGCCGCCCACCGCTGCCATGTTCGGTGCCTTCTACAACCCGGACAACAACAGGACCCCCGGCAGCGAGTCCTTGCCGTACCTGGAACAGGCCCGGAAGTACATGGACACCACCGAATACCAGAACATCCGGCGGATGATCACCTCGCTCCGGCCGGCCGGCTAAACGGCCTGGTATTCCGCCATCCGGGCCGCCAGCCACAACGAATCACTGACATGAACTATTACAGCCCGGCGGCGCAGGAAAGAGCCCTGGATGCCGCATACGACGCAGTGGAGAAAGTCCTCGACGGAATGTTCGCCCCGTTGAGCCGGCACGCGATGAACGCACGCTGGAACCAGGCCTGCGAGGCCATGGCCAAGTACCTGGAAGCAAAGGACAGCGGCGAAGAGTAGGGCCCGGGCCGGGCCCTACCCGGCCGGACGTGCTTCGAACTTTTCCCGGGTCAGGAACACCAGCCGCGCTTCCTTTTCGGCCAGCTGGACCGTGGGACCGGCCTCAAACCCGAACCCCACGAAGCGCCCGATCGCCTTGCTGTTCCTAGCGTCCGGCTCCGCCACCACCCGGTCCTTGGCCGGATCCGAGAACAGGAACCGGACCAGGCCGGACAGCAGGGTGGGCGTGAAGTTGGGGACCGGGCGTGCGGCCGGGGCCAGCAGCAGGTGCAGGCCGGCGTCCCCTACCCGTGCCGGGTAGGCCTCCGCCACCGGATCTTCCAGGGGCTCATAGGTCTGGAAGATGCCGGCCGGCTGGCCGTCCACCGTCATCAGGTATCCGTGGTGCGTGTCCAGGCTGTCCAGGAACAGGTAGATGTCCCGCACTTCGTCCCGGTCCAGTCCGTTCATTCCCCAGAACCGGGCCCGTTCCTCCCGCACCCAGCCATGGATCAGGTCCGCGTCTTCCTCCGGCGCCAGGCGGAGCAGCCGCAGCCGGCCCAGCTCCGGAAGGTCCTCCTCGTAAACAGCCTCCCGGTCGGCGTACGGAAGGGCGGTGTCAGTTCTGGTCATGGTTCTCCTTCGTGAGCTGGTCCCAGTCGGTGATGACGGGGAGAAGTTCGCCGGCGGCCCACAGCGGCATCTGGCTGAGGAAGTTGTTATCGGCGGGGTTGCCGGACGCACCGAACGGCACGATCCACCGGCTTTTCGCCCGGTCCGAAAGGTCCCACACGTAGCGGGCCACCGGTCCGCGGAAGGAGGCATCCGTGACGCCCGGCAGGCTTTCCGTGCACAGCACGCAGCCCGTGTCCCCGGACAGGACGGTGGGCGGAACGGCGGGCGCAGCGGCACCCGTCGCCGGGTAGTCCGCCACCGCATGCAGCGGCAGCACGGTGTGGGTTTCTCCCCAGGCAGCGGACGACGGCGCCGCTGCCGCCACCTCGAGCGCCTGGCCCACCGCGGCAGGGACGTCAATGCCGAAGGCGGCCCCTGTGGCGAGGATGGTTTCGAGCGCGAAGCCCACCCTTGCCACCGGGTTCAGCCACGGCGCGAACAGGGGAGAGTGCCCGGCGGGCGCGGCGAGCGGTGCCAGCAGGGGATCCCCGGTCAGGCCCACTACCAGCGCTGACCGCCACGCCGCAAAGGATGCTGCGTCCGTGCTGCCGGCATGCATCTGTCCGTCCCAGCCCAGCAGCCGCTCCCGCAGTTCCGCCGCGGCGGCGGACAGGGGCAACGCGGGGTCACTTCCGGCCGCATTTCGGCGTTGGATTGGGCGCGGAGTGACCCCGCGTTGCTTGGTGGTGCTGCGATCCAGATCCAGGTCCACCAGCACTTGGCGCAGCGCAGGCCAGGATCCGAGCCGGCAGTCCATATGGATGCGCTGCATGTCGTCAGCGGTGAGTCCAGGAGCAGTGCTGATCCCGGTGTCACTGCTGAGCCCGGTGCCGGCCTGTTCTTCGAGCAGCTGCCGGATGCGGCGTGCCCGGTGGGCAGGGGCGAATTCCAGGCCGGTCAGGTCCCCGCCGCCGGAGGCACGGTCGTTGGCGTTCACCGCCAGACTGTCCACGCGGGACGCCGGCAGGTCCACCCAGTCCCCGTGCCACTGGTGGTCCGGGGATTCCGCCGGAACAGGCCGGACCCGGTTCTCCGGGTTGCGCACCGGAACCTTGCCGGCCACCAGCTGCCGGACATCGCCGCCGGAATCTGCGGCCAGGACGCAATTGACCGGCTCCACCCATGCTTCCAGGGCAGCCTCAATGTCACCGGCGGAACGGCTCCGCAACAGCGGCAGGAGGGCCTCGAAACCCAGCCGACCCGCAGCCCTGGACGGTGTCCGCAGGCTCAGCGCGGCGCCGTCGGGCCCGCCGGAAATGACCGGCCCGCGCTGTGTTTCGATGATGTCCACGGTCTCGGCGGATGCGCCGCGCACCAGGATCTTTTCCTGATGGTTCGCGGGCACCGGCTCCCAGCCGTCCGGCCCGAGGGCCAGCAGGGCCCCTCCGTCCCGGCGCAGCCGCTCGCTGTAGAGGTCCTGGTAGTCGGCCATCGCATTGGTGACCGCCCACGCCGCGGACCCCGTGTGGCCGAAGTGCGGCAGCCCGGGCACGCCGGGAAAAGCCAGCCCGACGACGTCGAACTCCGGGCAGGCGAGCCGCACCTGCTGGTAGACGCCCGGCAGCTCCATGAGCCGGTGCGGGTCCCCGGCAACCAGGGGCGAACCCGTGGCGGTCAGGCCTCCGGCAACAGCCCACGCGTTGCTGCCGGCCCACACGGGCGCCTCAATGCTGAACAGCCCCACCGCATCCGGGCCGAGGGCCTTGGCCACCTGGTCCCGCCAGAGCTTGTTGGGAAAGGTGCTGAACAGGATGTGGTGGACCAGGAAAACACCCAGCGGAGTCCACCGCTTCCAGGCGGCGGGCGCCGTGCGGGTGTCCCGGAACTCGCGGGCGTCCCGGCGGCCGGAGCGAAGGGCATCATTGACGCCGTCCACGTAAGCCGTGCACCACCGCTGCGTGGCCGGGTCCAGGTTCTCGAAGCAGCGGCGTGCCGTGTCATCGATGCGGGCCTGGCGCGCAAACCGGTCCCACGGCAGTCCTTCGGAACCCAGCTGTTCGGCGGTCCGGCCCTCCGCCCGCCAGCGCTCCATCTCGATCTGCCAGGACCGGTCCGCCGCGGCGTTCTGCCCCTGCAAAAACGCCAGCTCATCAGCCGAGCCGGCGCGCAGGTGGGGAATGCCCCAGGGGTCGCGGAAGGTCTCAGCGGGCATGGGATCGCGGAGCCGGGGAGGTGGTGGGCACGTAAATTCCTTCTTCTTAGGTAAGCCTAAGTAAGGGTACGTGGCCGGTTCCAGCTTGCCCAAAACGCGGGGCGCAACAAAGCGGAGGGAGGACTCCGCGGTCAGGAGCCGGAAGGGTCCTCTTCGCTGTCGATCTCCGCCATCATTTCTGCCGCGTCCTGGTTGCCGCCGGCCGCCAGGCGCCGCAGTTCGTCCAGGTCGTTCCTTTCAGCGGCCAGCTCCAACAGCTGGTCGGCCGCATCCCGGCTTCCGGAGGCTGCCAGGCTGCGGAGCTCGGCCATGTCCCCGCGTTCGGCGGCCTGCTCGATCAGCTCATCGACGGCATCGGAATCACCGCGGGCGGCGCGTTGCCTCAGCAGCTCAAGCTCCGGATCGGACATGATGCGCCTTTCATGAGGAGTGTCAGTTCCCAGTATGGCCCTGGATTCCCGGGTTACGGTTCCCCGGCACTGGTTCCCGGGGTCAGCTGCGGACCGGCCCTGTTGATTCCCGGTAGATCACTTTCATGGGCGGAAGCGCCAGGGGGTTGGCGGGTGGCTGTTCCCCGCGGATCCGGGCCGTCAGCTCGGCCATGCTGCGGGCACCGAGAGCTTCAAGGTCCATGTGCACCGTGGACAGGGACGGTATGTGGAACTTCGATTCCGGAGTGTCGTCCCAGCCAAACACGCTGACATGGCCCGGGACGGAAATGCCCCGATCGTGCAATGCACGGATGACGCCGATGGCCATCTCGTCGTTCGCCGCCAGCACTGCGGTGACGTCCGTTGCGGCAGCCACCTCGAGTCCAGCCTCGTAACCGGAGGGGGCCGACCAGTCACCTGCGGTGATGCCCAGGGAGTTGAGTCCCAGTGCCCTGACGGTGTCCTCGTACACCGCCCGGCGGTTGTGCGCCGAAGGCCAGCCGGCAGGACCTGCCACGTGGAAAAAGTTGCGGTGCCCCAGCGACGCCAGGTGTTCCACGATGCCGGCCGCGGCTGTGCCGTCGGCGATGCTGCCGAGCGCGCGCATCTGGTTGTCGTATTCGCCGGCCACCACCAGTGGAACACGGGAGGCGTGGCCGGCAGCGGCGGCCTGCGGCTGGGGAACGAAGGAAAGGATGCCGGCAATGTCGTCGCCCGCGAGGAGGGTGTGCAGCTGACGGCTGCGTGCTTCTTCTGTTCCCTCCATGGCCACCACGTCCACCCGGTAGCCGGCGGCATGGGCTGCTGCAGCGGCACCGTTGAGCATCCTTGCGGGGAAGTACAGGGACGCCTCGGGGACCACGACCACCACCCGGTACAGCTCCCGCGACCGCAGCGAGCGGGCAGCCAGGTTGGGGGTGTAGCTCAGTTCGGCGAGGGCCTTTTCCACCCGTTCCAGGGTGCTCGGCTTGAGCGCGTTTTTGTCCTTCAGGTAGCGGGACACAGTCTGGTGGGAAACACCGGCCAGCGCCGCGACGTCGTAAATCGTCGCCGCCTTGGGCCTGTCCCGGCCAACTGCCTCCTGCGCCATTTGCTTCCTGCATCATCTATGGCGGCTCGCCGCTGCATTCCGGCGGCCGCGCCGTTCCGACGGACGGATCCGGGCTCCAGCCTAATCCCTCACGCGGAACAGGATCAGTAGAGGAAGATGTCGATCCACGCGCGGTTGTGGGCGTGGATCAGCACCAGGAACAGCACGAAGTCGAACAGCAGGTGCACGCTGACGATGTAGGAGAGGGACTTCGTCACCGTGAACAGCCGGGCCTGGAGCAGGGCGAACGGGAAGATGAAGAACGGCGCCCACGCATGGAAGCCGAGTTCCCACAGGAAGGATGTGAAGAGCACGGCCTGCAGCAGGTTGGCCTGCCAGTCGGGGAGGTGCCGGCGGAAGAGTGTGAAAGCCGTGCAGATGAAGAACAGCTCATCCCAGATGCCCAGCACGTTGGTGCCGAGGAAGAGCCTGGCTATCCCGTCCACGTCACTGACGGCGGGCCAGTTGTTATAGACGCCGGTGCGGATCATGTAGACCGGCATCAGGGCGTACCCGATCACCAGGACGGCGGGCAGGTACCACTTCTCGGCGCGGGTCCATGGCTGCCCGCTCCTGATGGGGAAACGGATGGCATGGTCCCTGGTGATGAAGCGCGACACGGCATACGGGATGCCCACGGCCAGGATCATCGCCGTTCCCATCACCGCCATGTGCTCGGTGCTGATGTCCGTGGTGATGGGGACCAGGCTCATGGCGGTCAGCCCCACCGCGATCAGCGCCAGGTCGATCAGGAGGCGCCTGTTAATGAAGCCCGCCAGGCCAAGGGCCACCGCCAGGAGGAGGAATCCGGAGAGCCGGTCCTCCCGCACAAAGAGCAGGAACCCAGACGCCGATACAAGGGCTGCGGGGATGACGGCCAGGGCCGTGCGGGCCGGTTTCCCTGCTTCCGGCCCCAGAAGATCGGCTTGCGCCGGTGATTGCTGCCTCATCACGTCCCTATGCTTGCAGTGGCGCTTCCGGTGTGATGCCAGTTTACTTGCGGCCCGGAAGCGAAACGAGGGCGTGACACCCCGTCACCACAGCAGCGTAAGGTCCAGGTCCACCGCAGGCCGGGAGCCGGTCCAGGCCTGCAGGATCCCGCTCAGCTCATGTTCGTGGCCGGCCAGCCCCAGCCGGGCGGTGTCCGACGGCGCCGGTTCATGATGGTGCCCCTCCTCGGGAGTTCCGTGCGAGCACTCCGAACACATTAGGCGCATCCCGGACCAGTCATCCAGGCCCAGTCCCCGCTGTTCCAGCTGGTCGGACAGCTCCTGGAGGTCGTCCGTGGTGGCTCCGGTAACCCTGGCTTCCCAGGTGGGCAGGCCCGAGTCCTCGAGCCGTTTGAGCTGGTCGAACACGGCGACGTCCTGTCCGCCGAGCCGGCGGAATCCCTTCGGCTCGCCATCGTGCAGGAGGACATCCCTGCACCTGTGCCCGGATTCCGGGAGCGGGACATTCGCGATGACGGCATGGGCCGGGCTACGCCGCCAGCACCAGACCACCTCGGCGGCTCCAGCCGACGGCGGGACCTGGTGGGGGAGGGACGGCTGGTCCGGGTTCAGCCGGATGGGCACCATGCCAAAATTTTCGTCGATGGGTTCAAAGCCGCTTTCCAGGCCCTGGACGCCGTAGGCCGTCCATGCCCGCCGGGCGGTTGCCCAGTCGCCCAGCGCCGTGGCCGCAATGCCCAGGTTCCACGCTGCCGGATTAACGCCGTCGAACTCCTCAGCGTCCCGCGACGAAAAAAGCTCAACTGCACGCGCATTGCGTTCCAGGCTCTGCGCCCACTCACCCTGTGCCTTTGAGAGGAGTCCGGCATGGAACCAGGCGTCGAAGGAATCCGGGGCCAGCCGGAGCATCTCGGAGGCAAGCTGCGCTGCCCTCTTCGCATCCCCAGCCTCATCCGCAGCTGTCCAGTCAGACCACACCTCCGTGGGTCCGCGCCGGCTGCCGAATCCAGTCCATCTGCTTGCCGTCACCCGTCCAGTATGCGGCCCGCCCCTTGCGGGCACCATGGCGGATTAAA
>NZ_JARHXQ010000022.1:0-313 GCF_029222765.1 Arthrobacter sp. Cr_A7
ACACGGAGTTCAGCTACCAGATCCTGCAGGGCATGGATTACCTGCAGCTCTACCGCGACTACGGCTGCGTGCTGCAGACCGGCGGCTCGGACCAGTGGGGCAACCTCACCAGTGGAACCGAACTCATCCGCAAGGTGGAGGGCAAGAGCGTCCACGCGCTGGGAACTCCGCTCATCACCAACTCGGACGGCACGAAGTTCGGTAAGAGTGAGGGCAACGCCATCTGGCTCGACGCCGGCATGTGCAGCCCCTACGCCTTCTACCAGTTCTGGCTCAACACTGCCGATGCGGATGTGGTGGACCGGCTGAAGGT
>NZ_JARHXQ010000230.1:0-24102 GCF_029222765.1 Arthrobacter sp. Cr_A7
GCGGCCGCCTAATGGTCCGGCGCGTATTTCGAAGGCTCGGCCACAGCCCCGGCCGCTGCCGCGGCGTCGCTTGCCCCGGCGGCCGCGGTGAGGTCCCGCCCGGTCACCTGCCCTCCGGCGTCGTGCGAGGTGTACCGGATGAAGACGCGGTTGTAGCGCCAGTCGAGGTCCGGATGGTGGTTTTGTTCCTCGGCGAGGCGTCCGACGGCGGCAATCACCTCGAGTGCGGCAGCCGCCGTCGGCGTCTTGAAGACGGTGACCAGGCCGCCGTCGCTGAAACGCCAGTCCGGCAGTCCGGTGAGTGCTTCGTCGATGCGTTCCCGGGGAAGGGCGTCTTTGGCGGCCACTGCTGCTCCTTGCATCAGGGCGCCGGCCGGTCCGAAGGAGCAGGCCCTACAGGAACTCGGCCCGGCCCTCCATCGCCGACGACGCCAGCGCGTGCTCGCGGCGCGGTATCCGACCGGCCGCTTTCGCCAGCCTACCGGCGATGACAGCGTGTTTGAAGGCCTCCCCCATCAGCGCCGGGTTCTGCGCCCGGGTCACCGCGGTGGCCAGCAGCACGGCGTCACAGCCAAGCTCCATGGCAAGGGCGGCATCCGACGCCGTTCCGATGCCTGCATCGAGCACCACCGGGACGGAGGCGCGGGACACGATGAGCTCGATGTTGTGCGGATTCAGGATCCCCAGCCCGGTGCCGATGGGTGATCCCAGGGGCATGACCGCGGTGGCACCCAGGTTTTCCAGGCGAAGCGCCAGGACCGGATCATCGTTGGTGTACGCAAACACCTTGAACCCGCGGTTGACCAGCTGTTCGGTGGCGTCCACCAGTTCCACGGCGTCCGGGAGGAGGGTGTGCTCATCGGCGATGACCTCAAGCTTCACCCAGTCGGTTTCCAGTGCCTCGCGGGCCAGTTCGGCGGTGAGGACCGCATCACGGGCCGTGAAACAGCCGGCGGTGTTGGGGAGGACCCGGATGCCGTGGTCCACGAGCAGCTGGAAAAGCGAGCCCGTTTCCGCGGTCGAATAGCGGCGCATGGCCACGGTGGTCAGTGCTGTCCCGGATGCCAGGAGCGCGGCTCCGAGGCCGTCCAGGCTTGGGGCGCCGCCGGTGCCCATGATGAGCCGCGATGCCAGGGGTACGCCGTCAATGACCAGTGTGTCGTCCATGCCGGAGGCGCCGGCCGGTGTGATGGTGGTGGTTTCGGTCATGGTCTCAGCCTCCCTGCACTGCCGTGACGAGCTCGACGTCGTCTCCGTCGGCGAGCGCTGTTGCGAACCATTGGCTCCGGGGTACTACCTGCGCGTTGTGCGCCACCGCCACGCCGAGTTTGCCGCCGTCGCGGGCCTGGCCATCAGCGGCGAGCGGGCGGCCGGTGACCTGGCTGACGAGCATGGTGATGGAGGCCCCGTCAGCCACCGTATGTTGTTGTCCGTTCAGGGTGATGTTCATGCTGTCTCCTTGATGTTGAAGATGGTGGCGGCCGGTTCTCGCACGGAAAACCGGCCCGGGTTGAACGGTTGCCAGCGGACGTCCGCCGTGCCGTCCAGAAGGTCCCGGCAGATGGCCGCCGCTGCGGGGGCCAGGAGGACGCCGTGCCGGAAGAATCCGGTGGCAATGATCAGTCCCGCAACGTGTGCGGATTCCCCGGCTGCCGGATCGCCGGCCAGCGGCACCCGGCCCAGCAGCGGGGCGTTGTCCGGGGTGCCGGGCCGCGCCCGTGCTGTGCATTCCAGCAGTTCGAGTTCGGCGACGGCGGGCACCAGGACCTGGGCATCGCGGAGGAGCTGGTAGACCCCGCCTGCTGATACAGCGCCCGCTGCAGCCCGGGCACCGGCCGCCGGTGCGCTTTGTGTTGCGGCAAGGGCATCCTCACGCTGGGTGGCTCCGATCACCACCGTCCCGTCCTGCCGCGGGACGATATACACGGGGACGCCGTGGACCAGCCCGCGGACGGTTGAGGTCACCAGCGGCTGGAGGTGTCGGGGCACTGCCAGGCGCAGGATATCCCCATACACCGGCCGCAGCGGCAGCTGCAGGCCGTCGGGCAGGCCCGCCAGGGCTGCGGCATCCAGGCCGTTGGCAACGATCGTTTCGCGGGCCAGGACCGTGCCGCCGCCTGCGAGCAGGGCCCCGGCCACTGCCCCGTCCGCCCAGACCAGCCCGGCGGCCCGGTCCGGCACGGCGTAGCCGTCGATGGCCCCCGCCACGTCTGTTCCATTACTTTCGACGGCGGAGCCATGCGCGGCGAGCGCGCGCCGCAGGCAGGACACCAGGCGCCGGGGATCCACCTGGTGGTCCGCGGGAGTGTCCAGTGCGCAGGCGATGGCAGGGCTGAGCAGCGGTTCCCGGCGTCGGGCCTCCCTGACAGTCAACGGCTCCACGGACAGGCCGCTGGCCTGCTGCACCCCGCGCAAATCCATCAGGGCGCGGCGGTCGGCAGCATCGGCACCCACGGCGAGCGTCGGCGTCGTGAGGTACCCGGGACTTTCGCCGGAAGCGGCGGCCAGTTCCGCGGCAAAGCCCGGCCACCGGGCGGAGGAGGCAAGCATGAGCTCCAGGAGGTCCTCCTCCTGGTAGTGCAGCTCGCTCACCGGCGCCAGCATTCCGGCAGCCGCCCAGCTGGCCCCGGCTCCGGGCGCGTCATCGATCAGCACGACGGACCGTCCGGAACGCCTCGCCTCCCAGGCGATGGCATGCCCAACCACTCCGCCGCCAATCACGGCCACGTCGGCACGGGTGGCGCCGGAGGAAGCCCCGGGCGGGGCAACGTTTGGGGTGCTCATGTGTCTCCTTCCCTACGCCGGCATTAACCGGATCAGGTCAAGCGGTCGGCTCTGACGCCCTCTCAGCCCGGCGCTTTATGACAGCTGCCGCGGGCTCCCGCAGTACGAGGCCAGTGTAGAGGAACTAGGCTTGCAGCCATGAATGTGTCCCAGTCCCCTGCCCCCGCTGCCGCAGTCCCCGCCGCCGATGCCTTTACCCATGCCGAAGGCACTGCAGGCCTGAACAGCGCCCGGCTTTACCTCTGCACTGATGCCCGCCGGGACCGCGGGGACTTCGGGCAGTTCGTGGATGCTGCCTTTGCCGGCGGCGTGGACATCATCCAGTTGCGGGACAAGGCCATCGAGGCGGCCGAGGAGCTGGAGCTGCTGGCGGTTTTGAAGGAAGCGGCGCAGCGCCATGGCCGGCTGTGGGCTGTGAATGACCGGGCGGACATCGCCGTGTTGTCCGGTGCGCCGGTGTTCCACATCGGTCAGAAGGACCTTCCGTTGGATGCAGCCCGCACCCTGCTCAACGGCAACGCCGCCATCGGGCTTTCCAGCCATGCCCCCGGGCAGGTGGACGCCGCCCTCGCTGCCGCAGCCGGACCGTCCGCGCTTGACTACTTCTGCGTCGGACCGGTCTGGGCCACGCCCACCAAACCCGGCAGGGCCGCCGTCGGGCTGGACCTGGTGAAGTACGCCGCCGAAGCCTCGGCCGAGGCCGGGAGCGGGGTGCCCTGGTTCGCCATCGGCGGCATCGACCACTCCAATGTGGACCAGGTTGTGGAAGCAGGAGCGAGCCGGATCGTTGTGGTGCGTGCCATCACGGAAGCCGATGACCCTGCCGCCGCTGCCGCCGCCCTTCTCGCTGCCTTGGACGGGGCCACACCCTAAAGACGCCGCAACACGGCGCAGCCCCGTGCGGCGTCAATGCCATGCAAAATCGGGGTTCTTCGGGCTAGGCTGATTTTCGTGTCACATCATCGGCTGGCTCCCAACGTCCACGAGCACAACAATGCCCTCGAGGAAGCCCTGGGTGCCCTGCGGACCGAACTGGAACTGCCCGGCCCATACCCCGTACACGCAGTCAGGGATGCCGAAGCGGCCGTCGCGGCCTTGCAGCTGCCGGCCTATGACCTCACCGGGGTCGGGTTTATCACCATCGATCCTGCATCGTCCACGGATTTGGACCAGGCCCTGTTCATCGAGGCCGACGGCGATGGGTACCACGTGCTGTACGCCATCGCCGATGTTCCCTCCTTCGTGACGCCCGGCGGGCCCCTGGACGCCGAAACACGGCGCCGCGGCCAGACGTTCTATGCCCCTGACGGCCGGATTCCGCTGCATCCGGAAGTCATCAGCGAGGGAGCCGGGAGCCTGCTGCCGGGGCAGGACTGTTCCGCCTTTGTCTGGGATTTCCGGCTGGACAGCGACGCCGAAGTCACCTCCGTCGCCGTGAAGCGGGCGCGCATGCGCAGCCGGGCCAAGCTCAGCTACAAGGGGGCGCAGGCTGAGCTGGATTCGGGCAACGCAACCCCCGTACTGCAGCTGCTCAAAGAGGTTGGCCTCAAGCGCGTGGAGCTGGAACGTGCCCGTGAAGGCGCCAGCCTGAACATGCCGGAACAGGAGATCGTCCAGCTTCCCGACGGCGGCTACCGCATCGCCGCCGCCCCGCAGCTTCCCGTGGAGGACTGGAACGCGCAGATTTCGCTGATGACGGGCATGGCCGCCGCCCAGCTCATGCTGGCAGGGAGGGTGGGTATCCTGCGCACCATGCCCGCGCCGGATGAACGCTCCCTCAACCACTTCCGGCTGCAGACCGAAGTGCTGGGCAAACCTTGGGACGGGGAAGTCAGCTACGGCGAATACCTGCGGACCCTGGACCCCACCGATCCCCGGCAGCTGGCCATCATGCATTCGGCGGGAATGCTGTTCAGGGGCGCCTCCTACACCGCCTTTGACGGTGTGGTCCCGGAAGACGCGGTGCAGTCCGCCATCGGTGCCTCCTACGCCCACACCACCGCTCCGCTGCGCCGGCTGGTGGACCGCTTCGTGCTGGTGATCTGCGAGGCCCTGAGCAACGGCGGCAACGTCCCTGCATGGGCGCGCGAGGCGCTGCCGTCGCTGCCCGACATCATGGCAGGCTCCGACCAGCTGGCGTCCCGGATGGAGCGCATGGCCCTGGACACCGTGGAGGCGGCGCTGCTGGTCAACCACATCGGCCAGGAATTCGACGCAATCGTCATTTCCGGGTCCAAGCCGCAAAACGGCAACGGAAAAAACGGAAACGGCAGGAACGGGAACGGCAACGGCGGTTCCGGGATCATCCAGGTGTCCGAGCCCGCGGTGACCGCCCGTTGCGCCGGCGAACTGGAGTCCGGCACCAAGGTCCGCGTGCGCCTGGTTTCCTCCGATATTGCCACCCGCGAGGTCCACTTCGAACTGGTGCAGTAGTCCCTGTGGACACCACGCTTCAGGGCGCGGCAGGGCCGAAACCGGGATTTAGGCCGTGTACGGCTAGACTGGAGAAGTAGATATGGATGCCCGGTCGTTGATTTCCTTGATTTGAAACCAACAAGCCCGCCCCTACGCGATCTTGAGATTTGCCCGCTGGTCACCAGTGCCAGCATTTAGATAGCCCGCGATCGGCTTCCACTGGAATTGCTTGCGCGCCCGAGCGTGCTCCGGATCAGCCTCCCGGCCGGCCCGTTGAGCAGGCAGCGCCATTGCCCAAATGAATAAGGAAACTCCCTGTGAGTGAATTGCATACCCATCAGCTTCTGACGGACGACACCGGCACCGAGACCATCGAGCCCGAAGAAACCATCATCTCCGATGAGAAGCCGCACGAAATCGCGGAAAAGTCCTTCGCCGACTACAACGTCCGCGAAGACATCGTGGAATCGCTGGCCGACGCCGGCATCACCCACCCCTTCCCCATCCAGGCCATGACCCTGCCCGTGGCGCTGTCCGGCCACGACATCATCGGACAGGCCAAGACCGGTACCGGCAAGACCCTTGGCTTCGGCATCCCGGCGCTGCAGCGCGTCGTCGGGCAGGACGACCCCGGCTACGCGAAGCTGGCCGTTCCGGGCGCTCCGCAGGCCTTGGTCATCGTCCCCACGCGCGAACTCGCGGTGCAGGTGGCCAATGACCTGCAGACCGCATCCCGCAAGCGCAATGCCCGCATCACCACCATCTACGGCGGCCGCGCCTACGAGCCGCAGGTGGAAGCCCTGAAGCAGGGCGTGGAGGTTGTGGTGGGCACGCCCGGCCGCCTGATCGACCTCTACAAGCAGAAGCACCTGAGCCTCAAGAACGTCAAGATTGTTGTGCTCGACGAAGCCGACGAGATGCTGGACCTGGGCTTCCTGCCGGACGTGGAAACCCTCATCGCCGGCACCCCTGCCGTGCGGCAGACCCTGCTGTTCTCCGCCACCATGCCCGGCCCGGTCATCGCCATGGCACGCCGGTACATGACGCAGCCAACGCACATCCGTGCGGCGGACCCCGAGGACGAGGGCCTGACCAAGCGGGACATCCGCCAGCTCATCTACCGTGCACACAGCATGGACAAGACCGAAGTGGTGGCCCGCATCCTCCAGGCCAGGGGCCGGGGACGCACCATCATCTTCACCAAGACCAAGCGCACCGCCGCGAAGGTGGCCGAGGAGCTGGTGGACCGCGGGTTCGCCGCTGCCGCCATCCACGGCGACCTTGGCCAGGGGGCCCGTGAGCAGGCCCTGCGCGCCTTCCGCAACAACAAGGTGGACGTGCTCGTGGCGACGGACGTTGCTGCCCGCGGCATCGACGTCGAGGACGTCACCCACGTCATCAACTACCAGTGCGTGGAAGACGAGAAGATCTACCTGCACCGGGTTGGCCGCACCGGCCGCGCCGGCAACAAGGGCACCGCCGTGACGTTCGTGGACTGGGACGACATGCCGCGCTGGGGCCTGATCAACAAGGCCCTGGGGCTGAGCGTGCCCGAGCCCGTCGAAACGTACTCCTCCTCGCCGCACCTCTACACGGACCTGGATATCCCCGAGGGCACCAAGGGCCGGCTGCCGCGTGACAAGCGCACCCTGGCCGGCGTCGACGCCGAGGTCCTGGAGGACCTGGGCGAAACCGGCAAGAAGAACAGCCGCAGCCCCCGCAGCGGGGACGGCCGGGACCGTGACAGCCGTGGGCGCTCAGGCAAGACCGGTGGCCGCGAAGGTGGCCGCGGCGGCGATTCCGCCGCCCGCTCTGGTGAGCGCCGCCGTCGTTCTTCCGAGCCTGCCGCAGCCTCCGCACCTGCCGCCGAGTCCCCAACCGGGACCGACGGCGAGCAGCCCTCGCGCGCCCGCCGCACCCGCACCCGTACCCGCCGCCGCAACGGTGAAGTGGTTGCCGGCACGGACAAGGGCGCACAGCCTGGCAGCAGCGAGGGCTAACTGCCTTCATGACTGACACTGTTTGGGCGCCGGACGGCGGCAGCCTGGTGGTGCACGCGGACAACGCGGAGTACCTCCCCACCCTGCCGGCCGGCGCCTTCACACTGATTTACGTCGATCCGCCCTTCAACACGGGCAGGCCGCAGCTGCGCCAGGAAACCAGGATGGTGGCCAACGCCGAGGGCAGCGGGGACCGGGTGGGCTTCAAGGGCCGCTCCTACGACACCATCAAGGGTGCCCTGCACCGCTACGACGACGCGTTCAGCGACTACTGGTCCTTCCTGGAGCCGCGGCTCGTGGAGGCCTGGCGCCTGCTGGCAGAGGACGGCACCCTGTACCTGCACCTGGACTACCGCGAGGTGCACTACGCCAAGGTGATGCTGGATGCCATCTTTGGCCGGGAATGCTTCCTGAACGAGATCATCTGGGCCTATGATTACGGCGCCCGCGCCAAGAACCGCTGGCCCACGAAGCACGACAACATCCTGGTGTACGTCAAGAACCCCGCGAAGTACCACTTCGACAGCGCGGAGGTGGACCGGGAACCCTACATGGCCCCCGGCCTGGTGACCCCCGCCAAGCGCGAGCTGGGCAAGCTGCCCACGGACGTCTGGTGGCACACCATCGTCTCCCCCACCGGCAAGGAAAAAACCGGCTACCCCACCCAGAAGCCGGAGGGGCTGGTCCGCCGGGTCGTGGCCGCCTCAAGCCGGCCCGGCGACTGGTGCCTGGACTTCTTCGCCGGTTCCGGAACCCTGGGCGCGGTGGCCGCCAAGCTGGGGCGCAGGTTCGTCTGCGTGGACCAGAATCAGCCGGCCGTGGACATCATGGCCAAGCGGCTGGGTGCCCACGCCACCTTCGTGACCCACCAGCCCAACTAGGTAGCGCCAATTGTCGTTGTGGAGCTCCATAACGACAGTTGGCGCTACCCAGTTGGGGAAGCCGGGCAGGATCAGGGGCGGACGACGGCGGTCCCCGTGCCGAGCTCCTCGATCCGGGCCAGGACCTCCGGTGCCGTCAGGTTCTCCCCCAGCAGGTTGGGCTTGCCCGTGCCGTGGTAGTCGGAGGAGCCGGTGATCAGCAGGTCATGCTTCGCCGCCAACCGCCGCAGGAACGCGCGGCCGTCCTCCGGGTTGTCACGGTGGTCGATTTCCAGCCCTGCCAACCCGGCGTCGATCATCTCCTGGTAGACGCGCTCCCCCACGATCCTGCCCCGGGCGGATGCCACCGGATGGGCGAAGACCGGGACTCCGCCGGCTGCACGGACCAGTTCGACGGCGGTGGCGGGGTCCGGCGCGTAATGCTGGATGAAGTAGCGCGACCGCGAGGTGAGGATGGAAGCGAACGCCTCGGAGCGGTCCTCCACCACACCGGCGGCCACCAGCGCGTCGGCGATGTGCGGGCGGCCGAGCGTCGCACCAGGAGCCACATGGTGGATGACGTCATCCCACGTGAGCGGGTAGTCCTCGGCAAGGAGCGTGACCATCCGCTCGGCGCGGGTCAGCCGCGCATCCTTGGCCTTGGTAATCTCCTCCAGCAGCCCCGCATGCGCGGGATCGTGCAGGTAGCTCAGGAGATGGACACTGATCCCTTCGCCGGTCCGGCAGGAAACCTCCATGCCGGGCACCAGCGCCACCCCGTGCTCGGCAGCGGCGGCAGACGCTTCCGCCCAGCCGTCCGTGGAGTCATGGTCGGTCAGGGCCACCACGTCCAGGCCGGCGCGGGCAGCGGAGGCCATGACGTCGGCGGGTTTCTCCGTGCCGTCGGAGACATTCGAGTGGGCATGCAGGTCGATCCTCACCTGTCCAGCCTAGTAGACGGGCTGCCGGCCCGCCGGAAGCCCCGTTCGCATCGCCGGGAAGCTGGTGAGACGATGGTGCCGTGAACCATGCCGATAACACCCCGAACTCTGCTTCCCAGCCGCTGGAAGAGCGGGTCAACAACCGCTCGCAGCGGCCCAGTTCCGACGCTTTCAAGGCCTTCATGGCCAGCAACTGGGCGCCGTCAAACGAGGAGCTTCCCGGCCTCGACGCCGTGGCCGGCTACGCCGCAAACCGGCGGAAGGCCATCTCCACCCAGTTCAAAGGCGAGCGCCTGGTCATCCCCGCCGGCCCGCTGAAGGTCCGGTCCAACGACTGCGATTACCGGTTCCGCCCCCACTCCGGCTTCGCCCACCTGACCGGCCTCGGCCTGGACCACGAGCCGGACGCCGTGCTGATCATGGAGCCTGTTGAGGAAGGAAAGGGCGACGACGGCGGGCAGCACCGTGCCACGCTCTACTTCCGGCCGCTGGCTGGCAGGGATACCGAGCAGTTCTACGCAGACGCGCGCTCCGGGGAGTTCTGGATCGGGCGCCGGCCCACCCTGGCCGAGTTCGAGGCCCGCCTGGGCCTGGCCACAGCCCACATCGACCAGCTGGAAACGGCCATCACCAAGAACGTGGGCGCCCCGGAGATCGGCGGCATCTCCATCCGGCTGGTCCGCAAGGTGGACGAAAACATCGACGCGCTGGTGGACACGGCGCGCTACAACACGGCGAAGGATCCGGACAACCTGGACCTGGGCGTCCTGGATGCCCTCGACGAAAAACTCAGCGAAGCCCTCTCCGAGCTGCGCCTGCTCAAGGATGACTGGGAAATCGAGCAGATGAAGACCGCCGTGGCCGCCACCGTTGAAGGTTTCGAAGAAGTGGTGAAGGTCCTGCCGCGGGCACTGACCCACGCCCGTGGCGAACGGGTGGTTGAGGGCGCGTTCTTCGCCCGTGCCCGCGAAGTGGGCAACGAGCTGGGCTACGACACCATCGCGGCATCCGGCAACAACGCCACGGTCCTGCACTGGACCCGCAACACCGGAAAAATCAGTGCCGGCGAACTCCTGCTGCTCGACGCAGGCGTGGAAGTCGATTCCCTCTACACAGCTGACATCACGCGCACCCTTCCGGCCAGCGGGGTGTTCAGCGACGTCCAGCGCAAAGTCTATGAGGCAGTCCTCGACGCCGCCGACGCCGGCTTCGCCGCGGCGCGTCCCGGCACGAAGTTCCGGGACATCCACACGGCCGCCACCACCGTCCTGGCCGAGCGGCTCGCCGAATGGGGCCTCCTTCCGGTCAGCGTGGAGGAGGCCATCAGCCCCGAAGGCCAGCAGCACCGCCGCTGGATGCCGCACGGCACCAGCCACCACCTGGGACTGGACGTCCATGACTGCGCTCAGGCAAAGCGGGAGCTCTACCTGGACGGCATCCTTACAGAAGGCATGGTGTTCACCATCGAGCCGGGCCTCTACTTCAAGGAAGAGGACCTGGCCATTCCCGAGGAATACCGCGGAATCGGCGTCCGGATCGAGGACGACATCCTGATGACCGCCGACGGACCGGTCAACCTCAGTGCCGCCCTGCCGCGCAAGGCGGACGAGGTTGAGGACTGGATGGCCGGCATCTACCGCGAGGCTGACGCCGCCTCGTAGCCCGCTGTAGGCAGGCAGTCCGCCCGGCTTAGGGGATTCGGCAAACGAAAAAGCGGGACCTCCGGAAGTACCCGGTGGTCCCGCTTTTGCGTGTTCCTGTAACGGCTACTGGCGCGGTCCGGCAGGCCCCTGCTGGCCGTCTCCGTCGCGGTCGGCGTCCGCGGCGGGCACGTTGCCGCCGGGCACCTGGGTGGCGCCGGGCTGGTCCACGCCCTGCTGGGCCTGCCCTGGAGCCGGTTCCTGGGGCAACCGGACGCCGTATTGGGGCCGGCCGTCCGGCAGGTCCGGGTAACGGACCGTGCGCACCGGCTCCTGGCGCGGGCCGCCGTCGGTATTCTGTCCGTCCTGCTGGGCACCCTGCTGCTGGCTGCCGGCAGCAGGGTAGCCGCTGTCCTGGGCGGAGGATCCCGAGGACTGGCCGTAGGGGTCGTTCCAGCCCGACGGGCGGGCAGGGCCCTGGCCCGGCTGCTGGTAGTTCTGGTTCTGCTGGAACGGCTGGTTCTGGTAGTCGCGCTGCGTGTAGGGGCCGTTGCCCGCGGCCGCGTCCGAGCGGTTCATGGGCAGCTGATGCAGCAGCCGCCGGGCCTCGTGCGCCGCCTCAGGCGACACCACGACGTCGTAACTGGTCGCAACCACTTGGCTGGTGGAGGTGAAATCCCGCTTGCCCCGCTGCATGGCATAGGTGACGATGCCGAAGAGCATAAAGAACGCCGCGCCCATCAGCACCGACGTGAGGATCGAGAAGTACCCCGGCGAGGGCGCGAAGAACGAGAGCAGCACACCCACGAACAGGCCGAACCACATGCCGCTCAGTGCGCCGGAAAGGGCCACCCTGGGGTAGCTCAGGCGCCCCGTCACCCGCTCAACCATCTTCAGTTCGTTGCCCACGATGGATACCATGTGTACCGGGAACTGCTGGTCCGCGAGGTAATCCACCGCTTTCTGGGCATCCAGGTAAGAGGTATAGGAGCCGACGGTGTCGCCGGTGGGAACGGCCCTGGCTTCGTCCATGCCGTTGGGGCCACCTGCCTTGGGAGCACCAAAAATGTTTGCCATGGTCCCATTCTTGCCCATCCGTATGGATGCTGCCTGTGAATTCAGCTAAAAGAGAGCAGACTCGGTAGCCTGTAGGGGTGAGCACAACACCTACCCGCGTCTTCGTGGCCCGCCTGCTGGGCCTCGACGTCTTCGACCCGCTGGGCGACCGGCTGGGCCGGCTGCGCGATGTTGTTGTGCTGTCCCGCGGAACCCAGGGCGCGCCCCACGTGGTGGGCATCGTGGTGGAAGTACCGGGAAAAAAGCGCGTCTTTGTGCCCATGACACGCATCACCTCCATCGACCAGACCCAGATCATTTGCACGGGGCTGGTCAATTTGCGCCGTTTCGAGCAGCGCGGCGCGGAGACGCTGGTGGTGGCCGAGATGTTCGACCGCCGCGTGACGCTGCGGGACGGCAGCGGTGACGCCACCATCGAAGACATCGCCATGGACCAGACACGCTCCCGCGACTGGTTCGTCAGCAAGCTGTTCGTCCGCCGTGGCCATTCCCTCTCTCCCCTCAGCCGGCTGCGCCGCAACGAAACCCTGATCATCGACTGGGCCGACGCCCTGCAGGGCCCGCGCACCGAGCCTCAGGCCGCCACCCAGTTCGTGGCCAACCACGAGGACCTCAAGCCCGCCGACTTTGCCGAGGCCCTTCAGGAAATGAGCGACAAACGCCGTTTCGAGGTGGCCAGCGAACTGCAGGACGAAAGGCTCGCCGACGTCCTCCAGGAGCTTCCGGAGGATGACCAGGTGGAGATCCTCTCCGCCCTGGACGTGCAGCGCGCCGCCGACGTGCTGGAGGAGATGGATCCGGACGACGCCGCCGACCTCCTTGGCGAGCTCCCCTCCGCCCAGGCGGAGGAGCTGCTCCAGCTGATGGAGCCGGAGGGTGCCGAGGACGTCCGGCGCCTCCTGGAATACGACGAGGACACCGCCGGCGGCCTGATGACACCGGTCCCGGTGATCCTGCCTCCGGAAGCAACCGTGGCCGAGGCCCTGGCCCACGTGCGCCGTGAGGAACTGTCACCGGCCCTTGCCTCCTCCATCTTTATTGCCCGGCCCCCGCTGGAAACACCCACCGGGCGTTTCCTGGGCGTGGTGCACATCCAGCAGCTGTTGAGGTTCCCGCCGTTCGAGCCGCTGGGGAACCTGGTGGACAAGAACCTGGAGCCGCTGTCCGACCAGGCACACATCAGCGAGGTGGCCCGCACCCTGGCCACGTACAACCTGAATTCCCTGCCGGTGGTCAATGACACCGGCCGCCTTGTGGGGGCGGTGACTGTTGATGACGTCCTTGATCATCTGTTGCCGGATGACTGGCGCGCCCATGATGGCGAAGCCCCGATAAGAAAGCTCGGTGGCCGCATTGGCTGACAACACCGCTCCGAAGACCCCCAACCAGCGGATCCCGGGCCGGGCGGCCAAGAACAACATGGGCAGCCTGGACACGCCCCTGAGCGGCCGCCAGCGGATCCTGCCCAAGTTCTCCCCAGACCCGGACGCCTTCGGACACGCCACGGAGGGTTTCGCGCGCTTCATGGGCACGCCGCAGTTCCTGGTCTACATGACGGTATTCGTTGTGGTCTGGCTGGCGTGGAACACCTTCGCGCCGCTGGAGTGGCAGTTCGACTCCCGCGACCTCGGCTTTACGCTGCTGACCCTGATGCTGTCCCTGCAGGCCTCGTACGCGGCGCCGCTGCTGCTGCTGGCACAGAACCGGCAGGATGACCGGGACCGCGTTTCGCTGCAGCAGGACCGCCAGCGCGCCGAACGCAACCTCTCGGACACCGAATACCTCACCCGGGAACTCGCTTCGCTGCGGATCGCGCTGCGCGAGGTGGCCACCCGCGACTACGTCCGGGCGGAGCTGCGGTCGCTGCTGGAGGACATGCTGGAGGCCCAGGAAGAGCTAAGGACCCATGACCCTTCCGGCCCCGGCAGCCACGAGTCCCCGCGGGACAAGGTCAAGGACAAGCTCCGGGAACAGCGTGACCGGCAGCGGAACCCGCGCACGCAGCAGATTCCCCGGGTCAAGCCCGGCCACTCCACCCAAGACAGGTAAGCCCAGGACCCGATAGTGAGCACCCCCATCGTCAACTCCCAGCTGGCCGAGGCCATCAACAACGCCCTCGCTACTGTCATCGACCCTGAACTCCGGCGCCCCATCACCGAGTTGGGGATGGTGGACTCCGTCAGCGTGTCCGACGACGGCAGGGTCAGGCTGGCGGTGCTGCTCACCATTGCGGGCTGCCCGCTCCGCGACACCATCACCTCCGACTCCGAAAAGGCCCTCTTCGCCGTGCCGGGCGTCACCGCCGTCGACGTCGACCTGAAGGTGATGTCCCAGGCACAGCGGGACGCCCTCAAGGAGAAGCTCCGCGGCCCCGGCGGCCAGCGCGGCATCCCGTTCAACCAGCCCGACTCCCTGACCAAGGTCTTCGCCGTGGCCAGCGGCAAGGGCGGAGTGGGCAAGTCCTCGGTCACCGTCAATCTGGCGTGCGCCCTGGCCGCGCAGGGACTGCGGGTGGGCATCGTGGACGCGGACGTGTACGGCTTCTCCGTTCCGGGCCTGATGGGCATCACCCAGGCGCCAACCCGCGTGGACGACATGATCCTGCCGCCCGTTGCCTACGGCGTGAAGGTCATCTCCATCGGCATGTTCGTCACCGGCAACCAGCCCGTGGCCTGGCGGGGACCCATGCTCCACCGGGCCCTTGAACAGTTCCTCACGGATGTCTATTTCGGGGACCTGGATGCCCTGTTCCTGGATCTTCCGCCGGGCACGGGCGACATTGCCATCTCGGTGGCCCAGCTCCTTCCCAAGGCCGAAATCCTGGTGGTCACCACGCCGCAGGCCGCAGCCGCGGACGTCGCCGAACGGGCAGGTGCCATCGCCACCCAGACAGGCCAGAAAGTGGCCGGCGTGATCGAGAACATGTCCTACCTGGAAATGCCCGACGGCGGCCGGATGGAACTGTTCGGAAGCGGCGGCGGGGCGGTACTCACCGAGAGGTTGACGGCAACCGTGGGCGCCGACGTTCCCCTGCTGGGACAGATCCCGCTGGACATCCAGCTCCGTGAAGGCGGGGATGCCGGGGTTCCGATTGTCATCGGGCAGCCGGGGACTCCCGCGGCGGAGTCGCTGGCAGGAATTGCAGCCCGGCTCGCAGCCGTCCCGCGCGGCCTGGCAGGAATGAAACTGGGTCTGCAGCCGCGCTGACCCGCCCCGTGCCGCTTCCCGGTGTGGTCAGGTGGCTTCGGTGTCGAACGGAGCGGCTTCGCCGGCGGGCAGGGACTGCACCACCCGCTGTGGCCTTGCCGGAGCCGCATCCGCGGCGGCAACGGCCGCTGCGCCGGAAACAGCTGCGACGGCGGCAGGCGCCCCTGCACTGACAGGCTTGGGATCGTCGTCGAGGAGCGCTTCCTTGATGATGCGCCGGGGATCGTACTGGCGGGGATCGTACTTCTTCCAGTCGACATCGTCGATGTCGATCCCCACTTCTTCCTTGATCTGCTCGCGGGCGCCGGAGGCCATGCGCCGGACTTCCTTCACGAGGTTCGCAAGTTTCTGGGTGTATTCGGGCAGCCTCTGGGGGCCGATCACCAGGATGCCGATGAGCAGCAGAAGAAAGAACTCCGGGCCGTTGATTCCAAACACTTTAGGAAGATTACCCTCTCCGGGCTGCCAGTGACGATTCCCGTCACGCGCGGGCGGAAACCACCCTTATTACTGGGTAAAACGGGCCACGATCTTGTTGATTCCGCGCTGCAGCCGGGTGGCCAGTGACTCCGGCGCACTGCTGCTTTCGCCCGCTCCGGCTGAGACACCCTCTCCGGCCTGGCTGGCCAGGCGCTGCAGGATGGGCAGGGCGTCGTCAGCGCGTTCAGCCGGCAGGTTGGACTCGTAGGTAAAAGTGCGGCCGGCGGTCCGGTAGGTGGCAGACCACGGCGAGGAGCCCAGGACCTGCAGTAAGTTGTCCTGCCGGCCGCCAGCACCCGGGGACGGCGGGTGCTGTTCGGTGACGGTGGCGTAGTGGGATCCGTCCGAGAGCCGAAGATGGACCGCCGGCTGGCCGTCAATGACCACCGCTTGTGCCGACTCGAGATGGAACCCCATGGCTTCGAGTTCAGGGCAGGCCCAGCCTTCTGAGCGGAGCATGCTGACCTGTTCGGCGCTCAAGGCCCGCCCGTCTGCCGGCGTCTGCGACGAAACGGGCGACAACGCCGCTGAGGCGCCCGTCCCGGTGAGCGGATCACCGGCTGCAGCAAAGGCGCCAACGGCCAGCACACCGGCTGCCGCTACCGTGCCGCCGGCCGTCATGGCCAACACACGGACCGCTGCCCGGGGCCTCGCGGGGTGGACGGCAGCAGGCCGGGGCTCTGCCGCCAGCTCCGATGTGCGCGCCAGGAGCCGGGCGGTCAGGTCGTCACTGGCGGGCGGAATGGGGGCGTCCCGGAGCCGCTCCAGGTACTGGCGCTCCCGGCGCACGGCGGAAGCGCATTCATGGCACGAGGCAAGATGGCTGGAGGTTCGCTGGTGCCTGCCGCCAAGGGGAAACGGGGACCTCATGCGCCGTTCAGAGGATGCCCGCGATGCGCGGCATGGAAAGCTTGCGGCGCGCCTGCTGCGGACGTGGATCCCTGTGGGCGAGCTTCTCCCGAAGCATGGTCCGTCCACGGTGGATGCGCGAGCGGACGGTTCCCAGCTTAACGCCCAGGGCCTCCGCCACCTCGTCGTAGGACAACCCTTCCAGGTCGCACAGGACGACGGCGGCCCGGAAGTCCGGCGGGAGTTCCTCCAGTGCTGCCTGGACATCCAGGTCCAGGTTGTTCAGCTCGAAGCTCTGCTCGGGGCCCGGTTCGCGTCCGGGGAGGCGGGATTCCGCGTCCTCGGCCAGGGCATCGAACCGGATCCGCGTTTTGCGCCGCGCCTGATCCAGGAACAGGTTGGTGGTGATGCGGTGCAGCCAGCCGTCCAGGGTCCCGGGCTTGAAGTTTTCGAGCGAGCGGAAGACGCGGACGAACACCTCCTGGGTGAGGTCCTCGGCGTCGTACTTGTTACCGGTCAGGCGGTATGCCAGCCGGTACACTTTTGCCGAATGGTTGGTGACCACTTCTTCCCAGGTAGGACGGACCCACTCAGCGTCGGGATTATGTACTGCAGGGACAGGTGCCACAACTGAAGATGACATCGTCCACTCCCCTCGTGGAATTGCTAACGCCCGGATACTGTTGACATCTCTGATTCGGCGCCGATCACCTTTTGGATGAGCGGATAATAATCATTTCAAATTTGGCTGGGAATTTCCTGACTGCGGGAAAGTTCAGCCGTGGGCGCAACAGCCCGCCTCCGCTGCCCGCTCCCCCGGACACAGTAGGCTGTAGAAGACACTCCCCCTCCCGCCCAGAAAGCGAAAATTCATGAGCGCCGACAAGTCCATCAGCTGGTCCTATGCAGAAGATCTGCCCGCTGAGGATGAGGTCATGCTTCGGGCCCGGGAGCGTTCCTTCGAACTGGGAGTGACCCCCATCGGACCGGGAGTAGGCGCCGTGCTCACGGTCCTGGCTGCCGCGTCCAAGGCGCAGACCGCCGTCGAGATTGGAACGGGGGCGGGAGTGTCCGGCGTGTGCCTCCTCCGAGGGCTTGGCCCGCAGGCAGTCCTCACCACCATCGACGTCGACGTGGAACACCTGAAGGCCGCGCGGGAGGCCTTTTCCGAGGCCGGGAGCCCAGCCAACCGTACCCGTACCATTTCCGGCCGCGCAGGCGATGTCCTGCCGCGGCTCACGGATGCTGCCTATGACCTGGTGTTCATCGATGCCGACAAGCCCGGCCTGCCAGGCTACGTGGAGCAAGCCATTAGGCTCCTGAAGCGGGCCGGCCTGCTGATCATCAATGACGCCCTCGACAAAGACAAAGTGGCAAACCCTGCCGGCCGCGAGGCCACCACGGTGGTCCTTCGCCAGGTTGGCAAGGCGATCCGCGACGACGACAGGCTCGCGTCAGCCATGCTTCCCACCGGAGACGGCCTGCTGGTCGCCGTCAAGAAGTAGCCACCGCCGCAGCACAAGATAAAGGACAGGGTCCGCAGCACGGCTGCGGACCCTGTCCTTTTCACGATTATTCGGTAACGCCGACGAGGCATTCCTTGAGGTTTGCCGCTTCGGCAGCGTTCAGTTCGACCACAAGACGCCCGCCGCCTTCGAGCGGGACGCGCATGATCAGGCTGCGGCCCTCCTTGGTGACTTCCATTGGGCCGTCGCCGGTGCGTGGTTTCATAGCCGCCATGAGGAATTCCCCTCCATTTTGTCCCAGGACTGATCAGCCCGGGCGGGCTGTGTCCGCATGTCGATCAAGCCGCTATGGCGGCGGTAGTTTCCACCGCCAAGGCTGCGCGTATTCTGAATGCTTTTTGTCCTTGCTTACTTACCATTATCGCGGAATTACCCGCACGTAGCTAATCGATGGACATTTTCGGCGGGCCGGTATTCCTGTCCTGACCTGCACGGAAGTCCAAAAAAACTAGGGCGGGTAATCGCCGCCGCCCGGCAATTGCGCCCAGGCCCACAACCACACAATCCACACGATCTGCAGCAGCAGGAACATGGTCACCACCGTGCCCCGGTAGGCCCGCGAGCGGGACAGCAGCACGGCTCCCAGTGCCAGCGGAAACAGCGGCAGCAGCATACGGAACGTACTGGTCTGCGGATGCAGGAACGCCAAAAGGTACCCCATGTAGCAGGCGCACCACAGGCGGAGTTCGACGCCGAGCCGCACCACGGGCGGCAGGAACAGCAACAGGCCGAAAAGGGCCACAAAGACGAACGGCGCAAGCAGTCCCAATACCGGCCCGAAGAGGTCGACGCCGGTATCGAACCACGGTTTGAACGGCACCAGGTCATGGCCCCGCCACACGGTTTCGGTTTTGGTATACGCCTGGAAGTCGCCGGTAGCGGCCCACGCTGCGGCGGGCCACGCCAGCGCGGAAACGCCTGCGACGGCGGTCAGGCCGGTAAGTGCCGCCATTTCACCGAAGGTGTGGTTGCCGGCTGGCAGGCCAGCCGCGCCGCCGCTCCGGAGGCGTTCCAGCAGGCGATACACCAGGACGAGCCCGAGCATGGCGGCGAAAGGGACGCCGATGGGACGCGAGAGGCACAGGAGCACCACCACCGGTATGGCCCACAGGTAATGCCGGCGCATCACCAGGAGCAGGGCCGACGCCAGCAGGAGGAGCGACAGTGACTCCGCGTAGGGAACCTGCAGTATGGCCGAGACCGGGAAAGTGGCGAAGAAGGCAACGCCCCACAGCGCCGGGACGTGGGACACCCTGTGCCTGAAAAGGGTGTAAACCACCAGCGCCGCTCCCCAACCGGCCAGCATCGCAAGGAGGGTGAGTGAGGCGGCAGGAATTAGTCCCGTCAGCCTGCTGAGGCCTCCCGCCAGGGCTGGAAACAGGGGGTAGAAGGCCCAGGCGTTTTCCTGGACGTTGCCGGCAGCGTCTGTGGGGAGCTCTGACGGGTATCCGTTGGCGATGACCTCGCCGTACCAGCGCGCGTCCCAGATGTTGATGAAGTTCCAGTAGTCGGGCCTGGCCGGGAACCAGGGATTGGGGCCCTGGTGGAGCGCGGCGGCCATGAAGATGCAGGCGCTGACCAGCCGGGCCGCGGCGTAGATGACCGTGACCTGTGCCCACCAGGGCCAGCTGCGATAGGCGGAACCGGCCTGCCCGGCCCAGGCCTGGGCGGCAGTAGCAAAGCCCGTCCGGCGGCGCGCCACCGTACTCACTGCCCGCTCTTCCCTGGCACCGCATTCCCGCCGTCGCGCGCCGCGGCGGTTCCGTCGTCGCGCGTTCCGCCGGGGCTGCCCTGGTTCGGCTCCTCAACGGCCAGCAGCCGGGCGCGCAGCTCGTCCACTTCCTGCTGCCTGGCAGCAAGCTGGTCCCTCAGTTCATCAAGGACCTGGTCCACCTGGTCCATCCGGTAGCCGCGCAGGCCCAGCGAGAAGCGCACGCGGTCCACATCCTCCGCAGCTGCGTTGGCCGGAAGCAGCACCGGGGGAAGGTTGGCCGGCGGCTGCTCGAAGCCACCGTCCAGCAGGGTCGGCAACGGGCGGTGGCCCGACTTCCGGGGGCGCCGCCCCAGGCTGGCCCACAAGACCGCCCCTACCAGCACGATGGCGAGGAAAACCAGAAAAAAGCTCACTGCTCCATCGTGCCAGACCTGGCGCTGCCGCTACTCCGGACGCTGCTCCCCGTTCAGGGACGGGGTGATGGCCCCATGGAGGACACGGTCCACCGCTTCGGCCGGATCGTCAACCACCTGGATCAGGTCCAGGTCCTTTTCGGAGACCATTCCCTCGGCTACCAGGGTTCCCCTGATCCAGTCGATCATGGGGCCCCAGAAATCGACGCCGAGAAGCACGATGGGGAACGACGTCACCTTCCGGGTCTGCACGAGCACCATGGCTTCGAAGAGCTCATCGAGCGTTCCCAGGCCGCCGGGGAGCACAATGAACCCCTGGGCGTACTTGACGAACATGGTTTTGCGGGCGAAAAAGTACCGGAAGTTGATGCCCAGGTCCACCCACTGGTTCAGCCCCTGTTCAAAGGGAAGCTCGATGCCCAGGCCAACGGATATGCCGTTGCCCTCCACCGTGCCGCGGTTGGCTGCCTCCATGGAGCCCGGCCCGCCGCCGGTGATGACCGCGACGCCGGCCTCCGCCAGTTTCCGCCCCACCTCAACACCCATCTCGTAGTAGGGGCTGCCGGGCTTGGTGCGGGCCGAACCGAAAACGCTGACAGCCTTGCCGATGTCCGCCAGCGCGCCGAAACCTTCGACGAATTCGCTTTGGATCCGCAGTACCCGCCACGGATCGGTATGGACGAACTGGCCGGGGCCCTTGGTATCGAGCAGATGCTGATCGGACATTTCCACGGCGGCCTGTTTGCGGCGCAGTTCAAGGGGCCCCTTACGGCGCGGCTGGGAATTTTTGGCCGGATCTGCATTGATGCTCATTCACCTAGGCTAACCTCCCGCGGCAGGTATCTCTTGAATCACGATCCGCAGGAACTTGGGGTGATTCCCGTCATAGCCGCCCGCAGTTCGCTAGATTCTTCCTATGACTACTCATGTGCCCGGCGATACCCTCGTCTCCCTGAACGCCGTAAATAAGCACTACGGCCAGCTGCACGTTTTGAAGGACATCAATCTGCAGGTCCGCAAGGGCGAGGTTGTTGTGGTCATCGGGCCTTCCGGCTCCGGTAAGTCCACCCTGTGCCGCGCCATCAACCGCCTGGAAACCATCGAGGGCGGAACCATCAGGATCGACGGGAAGGTGCTTCCGGAGGAAGGCAAGGAACTCGCCCAGCTCCGCGCCGACGTCGGAATGGTTTTCCAGTCTTTCAACCTCTTCGCGCACAAAACCATCCTGGAAAACGTCACGCTCGGCCCCATCAAGGTCAAGGGCGTGGCCAAGGCCGCCGCGGACAAGGACGCCATGGCGCTGCTCGAACGGGTGGGCGTGGGCCACCAGGCGCCCAAGCTGCCGGCCCAGCTCTCGGGTGGCCAGCAGCAGCGTGTCGCGATCGCCCGTGCCCTGGCGATGAAGCCCAAGGTGATGCTCTTCGATGAGCCAACCTCCGCGCTGGACCCCGAAATGATCAACGAGGTCCTGGACGTGATGATCCAGCTCGCCAAGGAAGGCATGACCATGATCGTGGTCACCCACGAGATGGGCTTCGCCCGCAAAGCCGCGGACCGCGTGGTCTTCATGGCGGACGGCCAGATCGTCGAGGACGCCACCCCGGAGGAGTTCTTCACCAACCCGAAGAGCGACCGGGCCAAGGATTTCCTGTCCAAGCTCCTCACCCACTGATGCACCGCTTTCACTGATTTACCGAACAACCACACTTCAGTTCGCACCCAGGCCGTGACCCACGGCCACCAATGAAAGGAATGTCATGAAGGCATTTATGACCCGGCGGAAGTCATTCTTCGTGGCGGCTACCGCTGCCATCGCCCTGTCCCTGAGCGCCTGTGGCGGTGGCGACACCGGCACCGGCAGCGACCCCACCGTTGAAGCAGCACCCACCTTCGCCGCCGGCAGCACCATGGAGAAGCTCTCCTCCGCCGGGACCATCAAGATCGGCACCAAGTTCGACCAGCCGCTGTTCGGCCAGGTGGGCCTGGACGGCAAGCCCGTAGGCTTCGACGTCGAAATCGGCAAGCTGATCGCGGCGAAGCTGGGAATTTCCGCCGACAAGATCGAATGGTCCGAGACTGTCTCGGCCAACCGCGAACCCTTCATCGAGCAGGGCAAGGTTGACCTGGTCATCGCCACGTACACCATCAATGACAAGCGCAAGCAGGTTGTCAGCTTCGCCGGCCCGTACTACGAAGCCGGCCAGGCCCTGATGGTTAACAAGGACAACGACTCAATCAAGACCCCCGAGGACGTCAAGGGCAAGAAGGTCTGCTCCGTCACCGGTTCAACCCCTGCCGCCACCATCGTGGAGAAGTACCAAGCAGAGCTGGTGCCGGCCGCCACCTACTCAGCCTGCCTGGAGCCGCTGCGCAACAAGCAGGTGGAGGCTGTCACCACTGACAACGTGATCCTCGCCGGCTTTGTGGACAAGGAGCCGGACGCCTTCAAGCTGGCCTCGGATGAAACCTTCACCAAGGAGCCCTACGGCATCGGCCTGAAGAAGGACGACACCGAATTCCGCAACTGGATCAACGACCAGCTGGAGGCATTCGAAGAGGACGGGTCCTACAAGGAGGCCTGGGAAGCCACTGCAGGTTCGGTCATCAAGACTGCACCCGAGCTCCCCGAGATTGACCGCTACTAAGTGAGTCCGGAGCTGCCGGGGCCGGTAGGCCGGCCCCGGCAGCTTTCAGCCTTTAAATCCGTCCACGCCCAAAGCCAAAGGATCCTATGGACGTCATCCTTGAAAACCTGCCCCTGTATTGGAACGGTTTTCTCCGCACCCTCTTCCTGTCAGCCGTCTCCGGGATCATCGCACTGGTCCTTGGCACGCTGCTGGCAGCCGCCAGGGTGTCCCCGGTAGCAGCCCTGCGCGGCTTCAGCACCGTGTACGTGGAGGTTCTCCGGAACACCCCGTTGACCATTGCCTTCTTTTTCGCGGCGATCGTCCTCCCCCGGCTCGGGGTCAAGTTTGAGCAGTTTGAAATTGCCGCGATCATCGCCCTCAGCACGTACACCGCAGCGTTCATCGCCGAAGCTGTCCGCTCAGGTGTCAACAGTGTTCCCGTGGGGCAGGCCGAGGCCGCGCGCAGCATCGGCATGAACTTCGGGCAGGTCCTGAACCTCATCATCCTCCCCCAGGCCCTGCGGACGGTGGTCCCGCCGCTGATCAACATCCTGATCGCCCTGGTGAAGAACTCTTCCGTCGCCGGCGCCTTCTTTGTCCTCGAACTGTTCGGCTACGGCCGCCAGCTGGCCAACGCCAACGGTGATGCCGTCATCGCCGTGCTGCTGGGTACCGCGTTCTTTTATCTGCTCCTCACCGTTCCGCTCGGCATCCTTGCCAGCACGGTGGAACGAAAGGTGGCGATTGCCCGATGAGCTCAGTCCTTTACGACGTTCCGGGACCCAAAGCCCGGCGGATCTCCCTGATCGGCTCGATCGTAGGTTCCGTTCTGATCCTGGGTTTGCTGGCATGGATTGTCATGACCCTCGCCCAGCAGGGGATTTTCGAAGGCCGGCGCTGGCAGATCTTCACCCGAGCTGATGTCTGGATGCTCCTGGCCAACGGCCTGAGCGCCACCCTGTCTGCTGCTGCACTGGCAGCGGTCATCGCGTTCCCGCTGGGGCTGCTGCTGTGCCTGCTCCGCATCTCCGATGCGGCTATCATCCGGATCCCCACCCGGGTGGTCCTGGAATTCCTCCGCGGCATGCCCGTGGTCCTGATGATGCTGTTTGTCCTGCTGGGCTTCGGCACGTCACCGTTCATTGCCGTTGTCACCGGCCTGGTGCTCTACAACTCGGCAGTGTTCGCCGAGATCATCCGGGCAGGCATCCAGTCGCTGCCGCGCGGGCAGCGCGAAGCCGGCCTTGCCATTGGCCTGACCAGTTTCAAGTCCCGGATGCTCATCGAACTTCCGCAGGCAATCCGCCGCATGATGCCGTCCTTGGTGGCGCAGATGGTAGTGCTCCTGAAGGACACCTCGCTGGGCTACATCGTGGCGTACGGCGAGCTGCTGCGAGCCGTGCAGGTGATGGCGGACTTCCTGGGCACGCAGTTCCTGTTCCCCATCTTCTTCGTTGCTGCTGCGATCTACATCGCCATCAACATCCTCGTTTCCAGGCTTGCGGTCTGGATTGAGCGCCGGGGGTCGAAGAAGGCAGCCGGAGGTGTGGCCAAGGCCGAGCCCGAAAA
>NZ_JARHXQ010000231.1:0-5900 GCF_029222765.1 Arthrobacter sp. Cr_A7
GCGGCTGCAACAGCGGCGGTGACAGCGGGCGCGACGCGCGGATCCAGCGGGCTGGGGACGATGTAGTCCGCCGACAGGTCCTCCGCCGCAAGGTCGGCGATGGCCCGCGCTGCCGCGAGCTTCATGGCCGGGGTAATGCGGCGGGCGCCGGCATCCAGCGCACCCCGGAAGATCCCGGGGAAGGCCAGGACGTTGTTGATCTGGTTCGGGAAGTCGCTGCGCCCTGTGGCCACGACGGCGGCGTACTTCACGGCCACCTCGGGCAGCACTTCGGGGTCCGGGTTGGAGAGGGCGAACACGATCGAGTCCTGGTTCATCAGGGCCAGGTGCGCCTCGTCCAGCTTTGACGAGGACACGCCGATGAAGACGTCGGCGCCCGTGAGGGCCTCGGCCGGCCCGCCGGTGATGCCGCGGGGGTTGCTGCGCAGGGCGATGTCGGCCTTTTTGCTGGTGGTGTCAGCGGCCAGGTCCTTACGGCTGGTGTTGATGACGCCGCGGGAGTCCAGCAGGACAACGTCGGTGATGGCGGCGGCCAGCAGGATTTCGGCGACGGCGATGCCGGCGGCACCCGCACCGGAGACCACCACGCGGAGGCCTTCGAGGGGACGTCCGGTGACCTTGGCGGCGTTGGTCAAGGCGGCCAGGGCAACAACTGCGGTGCCGTGCTGGTCATCGTGCATCACCGGGCAGTCCAGGGCTTCGATGAGCTTTTCCTCGAGCTCGAAACAGCGCGGGGCGGCGATGTCCTCGAGGTTGACGGCGCCGAAGCTGGGGCGCAGGCGGACCAGGGTTTCCACGATCTCGTCCACGTCGCTGGTGTTCAGGACCAGGGGGATGGAGTCGAGGTCGCCGAAGGTCTTGAAGAGGGCGGACTTGCCCTCCATGACGGGCAGGGAGGCGCTGGCGCCGATGTTGCCCAGGCCCAGGACGGCGGTGCCGTCGCTGACCACGACCACCAGGCGCTCGGCCCAGGTCAGGGTGCGGGCAAGTTCGGGCTGCTTGTGGATGGCACGGCTGACTTCGGCCACACCCGGGGTGTAGGCGATGGAGAGGTCGCGCTTGTTGGACAGCGGGACCGTGCTGGTGATGGACAGCTTGCCGCCCTTGTGGGCGTCGAAAATCTCGGCTTCTGTCAGGGCGGTGGCTGCTGAATTGTCAGTAACTGTGGCTGCGTCAATGGACACGTCGTTGTCTCCTGGTGCTCGCCGTGCGCGCACGGCACATGGGGACCCAAGCCCGGGCGGACTCAAGGCAATGGAAATGGTGCGACAGGAAACCCAGGGGTGGCGGGTCCGTGGGAACGTCGGGGATGTTCACTCCCTGTTGCTCCGGTGGACCCATGGTAGGCAGGCGCTAGGCCGGTCATCGGCCGATTTGACGGTCAGCAGCTGCGCCTAAACGTTTATCCAGGCAGTACTGTGACGTACGCCACGCAATTATGGCGTACTTATTGCCGGATTGGACTAGACCGGTTACGCCGTCTGATGGAGTGTGAACCCTGCCTGGGTACCGGGGGAAAGCCGTGCGCAGGCCTTTTTGAGGTCTTCTTCGGCTTCGAAGAGGGATAGCCGGCGGTTCCGGACGGACTGGACCAGACCAGTGACGGTCAGCAGCAGAACGCGCGCTGCAACAGCGTCCCCGGATGCGGTGGCCACTACTTTCTCACTGAGGGCGTCGATCTCGCGCAGCAGCGCAGTGGTGTCGCGGTCCTGAACATAGACGCCGCGGCTCAGGCACTGTTCCACGGCGGGCTGCATGACGCGCATGTGGAAAATTTCCATCACCAGCCCCGCCAGGGCCCGGCCGCGGAAGCGGGCCGGGGCGCCCCGCGACCCGGCCTGCAGTTCGTCGAGTTGCTGGCGGTAGAGGGCAAGCATGAGGTGGGTGGGGGAAGGAAAATACCGGTAAAGGGTGCCCAGCGGCACATCAGCTTTCGCCGCCACTTCCGAGAGTTCCACGGAGTCCAGCCCCTTGCGGGCGAACCCTGCAGCCGACTCCAGGATGCGGGTATAGCGGAGCCGCTGGCGCGGAGCGGACGGCCTTGCGGCCATGGGCGGATGGTCTGAAATGGTCTCGGGCATCAGCATTCCGGGGTTGTGTTCCTATGGTGCAGCAGCCAGGAGCGTCCCCATCCCGAACCGCCTGCAGTCCGGTTCAACTATACGGCACAGTAGCGTGCCGTAATTAGTCAGCGGGCTTACTTCCGGGGCAAACCTCGGTCAGCGGACGCCCTTGATCTTGACGACAAACACCGCACCCAGGAGGCCCATGACAGCCGCAGTAATGAACAGCGTGAAGTACCCCCCGAAGTACGTCACCGCGAGGAACGCGAGGCCGGTCGCGAACACCTGCGGCAGCGAGGCGGCCACGTTAATGACCCCCATATCCTTGCCGCGGTCGGCGGCCTGCGGCAGCACCTGCGTCAGCAGCGCAAAGTCAACGGCCTGGTAAGCGCCGAACCCCACGCCGAGGATGGCGGCGCCAACCAGGGCGCCGGTCCAGACCGGGAAAAACGCCATAGTGAGGCCCGCGAGGGCAATGAGGACTGAGGATCCGATCACAAACGGCTTCCGCCGGCCCAGCCGGTCGCTCCACGGCCCCGCGATCACCGCAGTAGCCATCACCAACACCGCATAAATGCCGGTCAGGATCAGGACTCCCAGCGCCGGGTTCTCAAGCTTGAGGACGTCCCTGAGGAAAAAGATCAGGTACACAATGGTCAGCTGGTTGCAGACGTTAACCAGGAAGCGGGTGAGCCATGCCCACGCGAAGTCCGGATGACGGGCCGGGCTGATCCAGAAGCCGCGCAGGAAACTGCCCCATGAGAACGCCGGCCGGAGCTCCCTGGGCAGTGGCGGATCATCCCGGTGGAACAAGTACGGCAGCACCGAGAACACCAGGGCGGCAGCACACAGGGCGTACCCCACCATATAGTTTCCCGACACAACCGCCCCGAAGACTGCGCCCAGGAGGATGCCCGCTGTTTGGCCCAGGGCCGCAAGTCCCCCCACTCCGCCGCGCTGCAGCACCGGCACCCGGTCCGGGATGGCGGCGGTGATGGCCGCATAGGCCGCGTTGGCGCCGAGCTGGACCAGGCACCAGAACAGGACCATCAGGGCAACAGCCGTGGCCCCGGACAACGCCAGCAATGCTGCCGCGGCCAGGACGGCACCGGCCAGCACCCAAGGGGCGCGCCGGCCGAAACCCGAGACCGTCCGGTCAGACAGCGCCCCGAAGAGCGGATTGGCCACCAGGGATACGGCGGCGCCGCACCCAAGTACGAGGGAGGCGATGGCTTCCTTGTTTGTTTCGTCGATGCCAATGGCCTGCTCGGCGATAAAGATATTGATGGGCCCGAAGAAGGCGGCGTTGATGCCCACGTTGACCAGCACCAGCCCGGCGACCCAGCGCGCGGTGACCTTTTGCGTCGGCTCGGCGAGCGCCGCCGTCGTACCCTGCGCCCCGGCTCCCTGATCCAGCGGTGCGGGAGTATCTGACAGGCTCATGACGTGCTCCCCGGGGACGGCTGATAGGCGACGGGATCAGACTATCGTGGGCGGTACCACTCCGCCTGTCCGATGGCGGAATAGCACTCTGCAACGTCAGCCCAAGCACTGAGGAGAACCATGAGCGCAGCGTCCACTCCAGCGGAAAGCACCGCCGTCAACACCGCCGACCTCTACGACGAGCGCGGCGACGAACTGGCATCAGTCTCACTGCAGTTCCAGTCCCTCGGCGGGCGTTCCCACTTCAGCGGGCCCGTCCGGACCATCCGCTGCTTCCAGGACAACGGCCTCGTAAAGTCCACCCTGGCCACACCGGGCAACGGCAACGTGCTGGTCGTGGACGGCGGCGGCTCGCTGGGGACAGCCCTGATGGGGGACATGATTGCCGAAAGCGCAGTGGCCAACGGCTGGGCCGGCGTCGTTATCAACGGAGCCATCCGGGACCGTGAAGCGATCGCGGGACTGGACCTCGGCGTGAAAGCCCTGGGCAGCAACCCGAAGAAGAGTGCCAAGGCGAGCGCCGGTGAAGTGGACGTTGACTTGGTGATCGACGGCGTGACCATCCGGAGCGGAGCCATGATCTGGTGCGACCCGGACGGCATCCTCGTGGAGCGCTGACGGGGCGCCGCCAAAAAAGTTCGTCGGGACGGGGAATAAGAAGCGGGCGTAGGATAGTTACTGAAAGCAACTATCCTACGCTTTTCCTACTTCCTTCCCCTGGAGTCCTGCATGTCCAAAACCCCCACGGCGCGTCCCGCCGGAGAAGCGCTGACGCAGCGCCAGATTGTCACCGTGATGGTGGGACTGATGCTGGGCATGTTCCTGGCGTCGCTGGACCAGACCATCGTGTCCACGTCCATCTACACCATTGCCAACGACCTGGACGGGCTGTCACTCCAGGCCTGGGCCACCACCGCGTACCTCATCACCTCAACCGTCAGCACGCCGCTGTACGGCAAGTTGAGTGACATCTTTGGCCGCCGGCCCCTGTACCTCACCGCGATCGCCATCTTCCTGGTGGGCTCGCTGTACGCCGGCTCGGTCAACTCCATGACCGAACTGGCGTTCGCCCGCGGCGTCCAAGGCCTGGGCGCCGGCGGACTGCTGGCCCTGGCGCTGACCATCATCGGCGACATCGTCTCGCTCAAGGACCGGGCGAAATACCAGGGCTACTTCATGAGCGTGTTCGGGATCTCCTCGGTGCTGGGCCCGGTGGTGGGCGGTGCGTTCGCCGGGTCCGCCAACATTTTGGGCTTCGACGGCTGGCGCTGGGTGTTCTTCATCAACCTGCCCATCGGCCTGGCCGCGCTGGCCGTTGTCTTCCTGTTCCTCCACCTGCCCGCGAAGCACGTCAAGCAGAAGATCGATTACTGGGGCGCGGCCGCCATCACCCTGGCGATCGTTCCGCTCCTGCTGGTGGCCGAGCAGGGCCGCAGCTGGGGCTGGGCATCCCTGAACTCTTTCCTCTGCTACGGGCTGGGCGTGGCGGGCATCGTCTGGTTCCTGCTGGCCGAGAAGCGCGCGGGCGACTATGCCCTGATCCCCCTGCGGCTCTTCCGCAACGTCACCTTCGGCCTGTCCTCGCTGCTGAACTTCATCATCGGCATCGGCATGTTCGGTGCCATTGCCATGCTGCCCCTGTACCTCCAGCTGGTGAAGGGGCTGACACCCACCGAGGCCGGCCTCATGATGATCACCTTCACCGTGGGCATCCTCACCGGATCCATCACGGCCGGCCGCACCATCTCGGCCTCGGGCACCTACCGGATCTTCCCCATCATGGGGACCGGCATCCTCACCGCGGCGGCCCTGGTCATGGGACTGTCGCTGCACGTGGATACCGGACTGTGGGTTCCAGGCGTCATTGCGGTCTTCTTCGGCATGGGCCTGGGTTTCTGCATGCAGCCGCTTACCCTTGCGATGCAGACCTCGGTCCCGCCGCGTGACATGGGCGTGGGAACGTCCTCCGCGGCGTTCTTCCGCTCCATGGGCGGCGCCGTGGGGACGGCCGTGTTCATCTCGCTGCTGTTCAGCCTGGCGGCCAGCCGGATCGCCGACAGCATGAAATCCGCCATGACCGATCCCGCCTACCTGGCAGTCCTCCAGGACCCCGCCGTCGCTGCAGACCCGGCCAACGCCAAGCTCTACGAGTTCTTCCAGAACGGCGCCTCGAACGAATCCCTCAACGACACCAGCTGGCTGCACACCGCCAACAGCGTCCTGACGCGGCCCATCACCGAAGGCTTTGCCTATTCCATCGACGTGGTCATGTTCACGGCCGCCGCGCTGACCGGCATCGCCTTCCTCATCAGCTTCGCGCTGCCCAACAAGAAGCTGACGGACCAGAACGCGGCCAAGGAACCGGTGGCAGCCCACTGACGCCCGCCACCCCTT
>NZ_JARHXQ010000232.1:0-6230 GCF_029222765.1 Arthrobacter sp. Cr_A7
GCGGGAAAGTGCACCGATACGGTGGTGCCGCCGCCGGGCGTCTCACTGATGGCCAGTTCTCCCCCGTGCGACTGGGCGATCCGACGGCAGGTGGCCAGGCCAAGACCGGTCCCGGGGCCGTCACCGGGACGGTTCAACCGGACCAACGGCTGCAGGGCCCGCTCCCGGTCGGCCGGCAGGATGCCCTTGCCGTTGTCCGCCACGTGCACGGTGACCCCGCGGGGGCAGGTGCCGGCGGTCACCGCTACCTCAAGGGCGCGTTGCGGGCTGCGGTAGTTCATGGCGTTGGCCAGCAGGTTCTGGACCAGGGTGCGCAGCTGCGCACGGTCGGCAAGCAGCTCTGCGTCTTCACACAGGATGCCGCTGCCCAGCCCAAGGTCCACGCCAAGGTCCTGCGCAGCCTCCGCCGTCACCGCCAGCAGGGACACCCGCTCCCGGTTCAGGGAGCCGTCCGTGCGGGAGTAATCCAGCACGTCATCGAGGGTTCCGAGCATGCGCCGTGCGCCACTGGCGATCAGCCCCAGGTATTCCATGGACGGATGGTCCGGTGCGATGCCGGGATCATCTTCCGCGAGCTCCACGTATCCCAGGATGGTGGTCAGGGGTGTCCGCAGGTCATGGCTGACGCGCCCCGCGAACTCCGCCAGCATGGCGTTGCTGCGCCGGAGCTCGGCCAGGGCGTCGTTCAACTGGAGGGTGCGGTGCTGCAGCTCGAAGAGCTCCACTGCCTGCTGCGCCAGCACCTCCAGCAGGTCTATCTGATCCGGCGTGGGAAGCGCAGCCTCCGTGGAAAACACGCACAGGGAGCCCAGCACCAGCCCGGTTGAGGTTTTCAGCGGCACCGACGCATAGAAGCGGACATCGGCAATTTCCCCCGTGACGAACGGGTTGGCCGCGAAGCGCGGGTCCTGGGATGCGTCACGCACCACGGTGGTGCCGGGGCCCATAAACACGGTGGCGCACATGGAATCCTCGCGCGAGCAGATGCCGGCGTCGATTCCCGAGGCCGCAACCTGCAGCTGGTGGCTGGATGTGATGATGTTGACCACGCCGTACGGGACACCGCACAACGATGCGGCGAGGCGCACCAGGTTATTGAGGGCATGCTGGGCCCGGTCATCGACCAGCGCCGGTATGGTCCCGGGGCCCGCGGGCACCAGCCCGTACTCCCGCAGGTCAACGTCCCGCCCGGCATCCTGTTCGGTCAGCATTTGCATAGCCGCCCCGTCCGTATTCACTTGATATTCCATTATTGGTTGAAACGGCCTGCGGCCCCTCCGCGATAATACCGGCTGCGCGGAACAGCCGTTGTACTCTCTTGACACCAGTCGTTGACTGCCCTTAGATATTACGTATGCTGAAATAACAGTTCCATGATGCGGAAGCCTGGGTGCGATGTCGTCGCTGCCGGGTGCCGGGAAGTCCGGCCTCCGCATAGCCGTCACCATGGATGCCAGCATTCGTACCGAGGAACCAGCCAGCATGAAGCTTGCCGAATTCAACACCGCGGACCCGGCCGCCGCCGCGGACACCCTCCGGCCCTGCATCGACATCACCAGATGGGTGGACACCGTCGCCGCCGCCCGGCCCTTCGCCAGCAAGGAAGCCCTGTTGGCCTTCGCGTCCGAAGCGGCCAACCCGTTTACCGCTGCCGAGGTGGAATCAGCGATGGCACACCATCCGCGGATCGGGGAACGCCCGACGGCGGGCACCACCGAGGCATCCATGTCCCGTTCCGAGCAGGCCGGCGTCGACCCCGCCGATGCCGCGGCCGCGGAGGCCCTGGCCAAGGGCAACCGGGACTACGAGGAAAAGTTCGGCCGGGTCTTCCTGATCCGCGCCGCCGGGCGCACCGCCCCGGAAATCCTGCAGTCCCTCAACGAACGCCTTACCAACACCCCCGCCCAGGAGGACACCATCGTGGCCCAGCAGCTGCGTGAAATTGCCGTCCTGCGGCTGGAAGGACTGATCAGCGAATGAGCGTCTCCCACGTCACCACCCACATCCTGGACACCGGCGCCGGACGCCCGGCGGCCGGAGTCGCCGTCGTCCTTTTCCAGAACGACGGCGGCACCTGGCGCCGGCTGGCAGCATCCAGCACCGATGCGGACGGCAGGGCGAAAGACCTGGGCCCCGAGCAGCTGGAACCCGGCCACTACAAGCTCAATTTCGCCACGGGCCACTACTACGCCGGGCTGCAGACGGCCACATTCTTCCCGGAAGTGGATCTGGTCTTTGAAGTCACCGGGCCTGAGCACTACCACGTGCCGCTGCTCCTGAGCCCGTTCGCCTACTCCACCTACCGGGGCAGTTAGGGCGGGCTGCGTCAAGCGGATTAACGCAATGTCGGCCCCGTCACAGATCCCGTCATAGGATCAGGAAGGAGACTAACCGAGGGGCCGCTTTGCAGCCTTGTGGCGGGCAGTGAGCCGCAGAAACTACGTGAGAGTGGATCATGGCTTCGAACAATGACCTTGAATCCGACGCCGATACCGAGGGCACCCAGCACGGCGGAGTCCAATCCGTGGAGCGGGCACTGACCGTCCTGGAGATCCTGGCCCGGGAAGGCCATGCCGGCGTGAGCGAAATCGCCGAAGAAATGGGGATCCACAAGTCCACCGTCTCCCGTCTGATGGGATCCCTGGTGAGCCGTGAGATGGTCCACCAAAACAGCGACCGCGGCAAATACCAGCTGGGGTTCGGCATCCTGCGCCTCGCCAGTTCCATACCCGGCCGGCTGAGTCTGGTGCAGGAAGCCCGGCCCGTGCTGGAGAGCCTGGCCCTGGAATTTAAGGAAACCGTCAACCTGGCCGTCCTGCGTTCCAACTACGCCGTCAACGTGGACCAGGCCATGGGCCCGTCAACGCTCGCCACGTACGACTGGGTGGGCAGCCTGACGCCCCTGCACGCAACGTCCAGCGGGAAGGTCCTGCTCGCCGCCCTGAGCGCGGACGAGCGCGACCGGATCCTGAAGGAAACTGGCCTGTCGGCGCGGACTCCGCGGACCATCACCAGCAGGAAAGAGCTGGAAACCCAGCTGCTCGACGTCGCCCGGAACGGCTACGCGGTGGTGAACGAGGAGTTCGAGATCGGCCTGACGGCTGCTGCCGTTCCGGTCTTCAACCACCTGGGGGTCGTCGTCGGGGCCGTGAGCATCTCGGGACCGGCTTTCCGCTTCATTCCCGAGGAGACGCCCGGACTCATCGATGCACTCAAGCAGGCCGGACTGCAGATCAGCGCAAAGATGGGTTACACCGGCGGCCGCTGAACCACTTCGAGCCGGGCTGCGGTTCTTCGCGTGAAAGCGGAGGGCCGCAGCCTTTCGGCGTTTAACAGGCAACAAAGGCGAAAACCCTTGACATCTCCTGTGCGCTCCGTCACGGTGTTGCATATGGTGATGCGTGTTGCTCATAGCGAGCGGGCGCGTTTATCCCTACGACAGCCAGCTCCCGCCAACGCCACCCAGGAGAACCACAGACCATGAGCGCATCACCACGCGTTGTCATCATCGGAGCCGGCATCGTCGGCACCAACCTTGCCGACGAACTCGCCGGCCGCGGCTGGACCAACATCACCGTCGTCGAGCAAGGTCCGCTGGAACTCGCAGGCGGGTCAACCTCGCACGCACCGGGCCTGGTGTTCCAGACCAATCCGTCCAAGACCATGACGGAGTTCGCCACCTACACCGTGAACAAGCTGCTCTCGCTCAGCGCCGACGGCGTCTCCTGCTTCAACCAGGTGGGCGGGCTTGAGCTGGCCACCACCGAGGCGCGGCTCGAGGACCTGAAGCGCAAGCTTGGCTACGCCACCTCCTGGGGCGTCGACGGCCGGCTGATCGACGCGGACGAATGCGAAAAGCACTGGCCGCTGCTGAACAGCGGCGCCCTGGCCGACGGGCGGCGGGTCCTGGGCGGCCTGTACGTCCCCTCGGACGGCCTGGCGTCCGCAGCCCGCGCCGTCCAGCTCCTCATCGCCAAGGCCCGGGCGGCAGGCGTGACGTTCCTGGGCTCCACACCGGTCACAGGCATCGAGCAGGCGGCCGGCAAGGTCACCGGTGTTGAAACCCCCGACGGCGTGATCCCGGCTGACATCGTGGTGTCCTGCGCCGGGTTCTGGGGCCGCGAGCTCGGCAAGATGGTGGGCATGCAGGTGCCGCTCCTTCCCCTGGCGCACCAGTATGTCAAGACCACTCCGCTCGAGGGGCTGCGGGACGTCAATGAGCTTCCGAACGGCGCCAGCAAGCCCATCCTGCGCTACCAGGACCGCGACCTCTACTTCCGCGAGCACGGCAACCGCATCGGCATCGGCAGCTACGCGCACAAGCCCATGCCCGTGGACATGGAACGGCTTCCGCGCGTCGGTGCCGGTGAGATGTCGGACCACAACATGCCCTCCCGCCTGGACTTCACCCTGGAAGACTTTGCCCCCGCCTGGGAGGACTGCCAGGACCTGCTGCCGGCCCTGCACGCGACGCAGATCAACGACGGCTTCAACGGCATCTTCTCCTTCACCCCGGACGGCGGCCCGCTCATGGGCGAATCGCCCGACGTCGAAGGGTTCTTCGTGGCGGAGGCCGTGTGGGTCACCCACTCCGCCGGCGTGGCCAAGGCGATGGCCGAGATGCTGGTGGAAGGCGAGTCCCGCACCGACCTGCACGGCTGTGAAATCTCCCGCTTCGAGAAGGTGCAGACCTCCGACGCCTACGTCAGTGAAACATCCCAGCAGAACTTCGTGGAAATCTACGACATCCTGCACCCGCTCCAGCCCCGGGAAGCCCCGCGGGACGTGCGCGTGAGCCCCTTCAACGTCCGGCAGAAGGAACTGGGGGCGTTCTTCCTGGAGTCCGCAGCCTGGGAACGGCCGCACTGGTTCGAGGCCAACCGCGGCCTGCTGGAGGCGCTGCCCGCCGAATGGCAGGCCCCGGAACGGGACGAGTGGTCCGGCATGTTCCACTCCCCTATCTCCGCAGCCGAAGCGTGGAAGACGCGTACCGCCGTCGCGCTCTACGACATGACGCCCCTCAAGCGGCTCGCCGTCACCGGCCCCGGAGCCCTGGACCTGCTCCAGCGCCTCAGCACCGGCAACATCGCCAAGAAGCCCGGAGCAGTCACCTACTGCCTGCTGCTGGCGGACGACGGCGGCATCCGCAGCGACGTGACCGTCGCACGGCTTGGCGAGCAGGACTTCCAGCTGGGCGTGAACAGCAACGTGGACTTCGACTATCTGCGCGTGGAGGCCCGGAAGCAGTCCGCCGGGGACCCGTCGCGGTGGGTGCATGTCACGGACATCACCGGCAGCACCTGCTGCATCGGCCTGTGGGGACCGCTGGCGCGTGAAGTGATGGCCAAGGTCAGCACCGACGACCTCAGCAACGACGGACTGAAGTACTTCCGCACCAAGGAAATCACCATCGGCGGCATTCCCGTCACGGCCATGCGGCTCTCCTACGTGGGCGAGCTCGGCTGGGAGCTGTACACCACCGCCGAATACGGCCTGAAGCTGTGGGACCTGCTCTTCGAAGCGGGCCGGGAGCACGGCATCATCGCTGCGGGCCGCGGCGCCTTCAACAGCATGCGGCTGGAAAAGGGCTACCGGCTCTGGGGCACGGACATGACCACGGAGCACCACCCCTACCAGTCCGGCCTGGGCTTCTCCGTGGCCAAGGACAAGGTTGGGTACGTGGGCTGCGATGCGCTGGCCGCCCGCAAGTCGCAGCCGGCGGCCAAGACGCTGCGTTGCCTGACGGTCGACGACGGCACCTCGGTGGTGCTGGGCAAGGAACCTGTCTACGTCAACGGCGAAGCCTCGGGCTACGTCACCAGCGCCGCCTACGGCTTCTCCATCGGCAAGCCGATCGCCTACGCCTGGCTGCCGTCCGCCGTTGACGTCGAGGACGCCGTGGAGATCGAATACTTCGGCCGGCGCGTGGCCGCCACCGTCACCGCCGAACCGCTGTTCGACCCGGGCATGGAGCGCCTGCGCGGCTAAGCAAAGCAGTGGCTGGGCCCGCCGAAACCCCCGGTGGTTGAGCCTGTCGAAGCCCGGCGGGCTCAACCACCTTTAGGTTCCGCTAACCCCCAGCCGCACAGTCCCTTCGAGGTACCGCACGCACGTGCCGGAGAGCAGGGTGCGGGCGCCCTCCACTCGGCAAAGCACCGTGCCGCCCCTGGCCGAGAGCTGCCGGGCAGCCAGGACCGTGCTGTCCAGCCGGCCGGCCCAGAGCGGCGCAA
>NZ_JARHXQ010000233.1:0-9148 GCF_029222765.1 Arthrobacter sp. Cr_A7
GCGGGTTCGAGGATCCTGAGGCTCCGGGGTTTGGCGATGCCGAGCCCGATCCGGTGTCGGTTGCGCAGGCCATCGTCTACCGCCAGCTGACTGCTTCTGCCAAGAGCCGGCTGCAGCTGGCACGCAAACTCGCCGAACGGAACATCCCGGAAGACGTCGCCGAGGCGGTGCTGGACAAGTTCGAGGAAGTCCGGCTGGTTGATGACGCCGAATTCGCCGACATGTGGGTTCGCAGTCGCTCCCAGTCCCGGAAGCTGGCAAAGGGCGCGCTCCGGCGTGAACTCGCTGAGAAGGGCATCGACCCGGAGACTGCCAGCGCAGCGCTGGAGCAGCTCTCTGACGCCGACGAGGAAGCTGCGGCGCGGACCCTGGTGGAACGGAAGATCCGTCCGGGAACGGACCTCGGCGACCGGGCTGAGCGGGACAAGGCAACCCGGCGCATGGCGTCCATGCTTGCGCGCAAGGGCTACCAGCCATCCCAGGCATTCCGGATCGTCGGCGAGGTCCTCGATTCGCACGCCGCTCCCGACAATGACCAGCCGGGAAGCCGGTACCCTTAACAGGTGAGTTTGACCATTCCTTCCCCCCTTTCCGGCGCCAACTCCTCCGAAGAGAGCGCACCCGCTGTGCTGTCCGGCGGACATAAGCCGCGCACGTACCAGGTGCGGACGTTCGGCTGCCAGATGAACGTGCACGACTCAGAGCGCATGGCCGGAATGCTCGAGGACGCCGGCTACATCCCCGCCGACGGCGAGCAGGCGGATGTTGTGGTGTTCAACACCTGTGCGGTGCGTGAAAATGCCGACAACAAGCTCTACGGCAACCTGGGCATCCTGGCACCCGTGAAGGCGGCCAACCCCGGAATGCAAATCGCGGTGGGCGGATGCCTTGCCCAGAAGGACCGCGAAACCATCCTCAAAAAGGCGCCCTGGGTGGACGCCGTCTTCGGCACCCACAACGTGGGCGCCTTGCCTGCCTTGCTGGACCGTGCCCGGCACAACAACGAGGCCCAGCTGGAAATCCTGGAATCCCTGGACGTTTTCCCGTCCACGCTTCCCACCAAGCGGGACTCCGTCTACTCGGGCTGGGTGTCCATTTCGGTGGGCTGCAACAACACCTGCACGTTCTGCATCGTGCCCGCTCTCCGGGGCAAGGAGAAGGACCGGCGCCCCGGCGACATCCTTGCCGAAATCCAGGCTCTCGTGGACGACGGCGCCATCGAGGTCACCCTCCTGGGCCAGAACGTCAACTCCTACGGTGTGGAGTTCGGTGACCGGCAGGCCTTTTCCAAGCTCCTGCGGGCCTGCGGCGACATCGAAGGCCTGGAACGCGTGCGGTTCACCAGCCCGCACCCCGCAGCTTTCACTGACGACGTCATCGACGCCATGGCAGAAACCCCAAATGTCATGCCGCAGCTGCACATGCCGCTGCAGTCCGGCTCTGACGGCATCCTGCGCGCCATGAAGCGCTCCTACCGGTCAACGAAATTCCTGGGCATCCTGGACAAGGTCCGCGAAAAAATCCCGCACGCCGCCATCTCAACGGACATCATTGTGGGCTTCCCCGGTGAAACCGAGGAAGACTTCCAGGCCACCCTGGACGTGGTGGAGAAGTCCCGTTTCGCCACGGCATTCACGTTCCAGTACTCCAAGCGTCCGGGTACGCCCGCCGCAGACCTGCCGGACCAGCTGCCCAAGGCCGTAGTCCAGGAACGCTTCGAACGGCTCACCGCCCTGCAGGACCGGATCGCCGCGGAAGAAAACCGGAAGCAGCTGGGCCGCCGCGTGGAAGTCATGGTCACCGCGCAGTCCGGACGGAAGGCGGGGGAAACCCACCGGTTGTCCGGCCGGTCCCAGGACCAGCGGCTGGTGCACTTTTCCGTGCCTGACGGCGCGCCGGCCCCGCGCCCCGGTGACCTCGTGACAGTCACCATCACCGAGGCTGCCGCCTTCCACCTCGTGGCCGACCCCACCATCGGTGACTACAGCCTCCGCCGGTCACGAGCCGGCGACGCCTGGGACAGGTCCCAGGCGGATTCCTGCGGCGCGCCTGCACCCGGCTCCGGTGCCGGCCGCACGGGAGTCTCCCTTGGCATGCCGTCGCTGCCGCTGCGCACCCGCTGACCGGTGGGCACCCCGCCAGTCATCGCCGTCGTTGGCCCCACCGGTTCCGGAAAGTCTGACCTGGCCGTCAGCCTTGCCCTTGAGCTGGACGGCGAAGTGGTCAATGCCGACGCCATGCAGTTCTACCGCGGCATGGACATCGGCACCGCGAAGATCACCCAGGCCGAACGCAGGGGAGTACCGCACCATCTCCTGGACATCCTGGACGTCACGCAGGAAGCGAGCGTCTCCGATTTCCAACAACAGGCGCGGCAGCTCATCGGCGAAATCCACGCCCGGGGAAAGCGGGCCATCCTGGTGGGCGGGTCGGGTCTCTACGTGCGGGCCGCACTTGATGTCCTGGAATTCCCGGGAACCGACCCGCAGCTGCGCCAGCGGCTGGAGGCAGAGCTCGTTGCCCAGGGTACGTCAGCTCTCCTCGCCCGGCTCCATGCAGTGGACCCGGTCTCGGCCGGCCGGCTGTCCGATGACAGGCGGATCATCCGGGCCCTGGAGGTTTATGAACTGACCGGCCGTCCCTTCAGCTCCTTCATGCCGCAGCGGGAGTACGTCCAGCCTGCCGTGCAAATCGGCCTCGCTGTGGACCGCGAGGCACTCCGGGAGCGTCTGGCGCTGCGGGTCCATGCGATGGTGGACAACGGTTTGCTGGCCGAGGTGCGGCGACTCGACGCACAAGGGCTGCGCGAAGGAAAAACAGCACCCCGGGCGCTCGGCTACTCCCAGTTCCTGCAGGTGATCGACGGTACAGCGACCCAAGCGGAGGCAGCCGAAGACACCATCGTTGCCACCCGCCAGTTCGCACGCCGCCAGCTCACCTGGTTCCGTGCCGACCCCCGGATCAGTTGGCTGGACTGGCAGGACCCGCAGTTGCTTGTCCGGGCCGCGGCGCTCTCCCGGTAGCCGGTTTCCAGCCCGCCGGGCACGGCCGGTACCCTTGGATCCATGGATGCAACCCTGGCAGAGACCACCGCGCCCGCTTTCCGCACGCTGGGCGGACTCCGCTTCTCAAAGGGGCACGGCACGGGCAACGATTTTGTCCTGGTAGCCGATCCCGAGGGTGCCCACACCATCACGGCCGACCAGGTTGCGGCGCTGTGCGACCGGCACCGCGGCATAGGCGGCGACGGCCTCATCCGGGCCGTGCCCTCGCGGTTCCTCCCCGAGGGGCGTGAACTGCTGGCCGGCACCCCCGAGGCAGAGTGGTTCATGGACTACCGGAACGGCGATGGCTCACTCTCGGAGATGTGCGGCAACGGCGTCCGCGTTTTCGTCCACTTCCTCCGCTCGGAGGGCCTCATCGACCTTCCCGACGGCGGTGCCCTCACCATCGGCACCCGGGGCGGGGCCAAGACGGTGGTCCGTACCGGCGATGACTACGCGGTGGACATGGGTCCCTGGGAATTCATCTTTCCCGGTGAGGCCACTGCCAAGGCCATGGATTCCCTGGTGACCGCCGACGGCCTGGAAGTTCCGCGCCCGGCACTGTCCGTCAGCATGGGCAATCCGCACACGGTGGTTGCCCTTGCCGAGTTGTCGGAACTGGCGGGAACCCGGCTGTTCACTCCGCCGAGCGTCGAGCCCGTTCCCGCCAACGGGACCAACGTGGAGTTCGTTGTTCCGTCCGAACCACTGGTCCACGACGGCGTCGGGTCCGTCACCATGAGGGTCCACGAACGCGGTGTGGGGGAGACCCAGTCCTGCGGTACCGGGGCCTGCGCCGCCGCCGTCGCCATCCGGCACTGGGCCGGCGCGGAAGCACCTGACACCTGGCGGGTCCATGTCCCCGGAGGAGTGGTGGGCGTCAAGTTCTTCGCCGGCCCCGGAGGGCACGAGCATGTCGAGCTCAGCGGCCCGGCCGTTATTGTGGCAACCGGGACGCTTTCCTGACCTTCAGGATCCGGAAGGACTTTGACGTTGATTCCCGGGTCACGGTGAAGGTGCTGCCGAGTTCGGCCGCCAGCCACCGCTGAAGGGAATCCGATCCCAGGTTCTTCTGCACCACCAGCCAGGCGGTACCGCCGGGCGCCAGCCGTGGCAGCCACAGGGTCAGCAGACTGTGCAGCTCATCCTTGCCGATCCTGATGGGGGGATTCGACCAGATGGTGTCGAAGCGTACGTCCGGGTCCACTGCCTCCGGCGTGCTGGCAACAACGTTGGACAGGCCCAGCGCAGCGGCGTTTTCGTTGGTCAGCGCGATGCACCGCTCATTGACGTCCACGGCATAGACCTGGGCGTGCGGTGCCCGCAGGGCCATGGTGAGGGCGATCGGGCCCCAGCCGCAGCCAATGTCCAGCAGGTTGCCCGTGGGGGCTGGCGCCGGAACTTCGGCCAGGAGGATGGCCGTTCCCTTGTCGATCCCGTCCGGGCTGAAGATGCCGCTGGAAGTCTGCAGCCTGCGCGTTTCACCGGCCAGTTCAACAGTGAGGGGCTTGCGGGTAAAGGGGCCGGCGGGCGATGCGCTGAAATAGTGTGCGGACTCCATAACTGGCCAGAGTAGTTCCCCTTGCAGCGTAATGGGAAACTGCCCCCAACCACGCTCTGCTAATCTGGGAGGCATGTTCCTGATCTTCGAGTAGCCGGCACGGGCAAAGCCCGTCCCGAAGCCTGTCCTTCCGCGACAGCCTGTCCCGCAGCGATGCAGGTTATTCCTTCCGCTTGTGCACCGGACCAGACGCATCCCCGTTTGCTCCGGCAGCCGGACAACACTCGAAAGTCAGCTTTCCGCTGGTCCTCTCGCCGTTTTTCCGGCCCGTTCCGTTCCGCCGCCCGTACTTGGTGCGGCACGTCCGCCGCCGCCCCTTCCCGGCCGCCGGCGCAAAACTTCCCAGGAGAACCGCATGACCGCAGGCCGTCAGCCCAGCGCGAATACTTCCCCACAGACCAGCAATCGGCACTATTCTGGAAATGCCGAACCTTCAAAGGAGACCATGACCAGCCAGCCCAACACCGGATCCGATTCAGCCGCCCAGGACATGAGTCCTGAGGAAATCCAGGCTGTTATCGACCGGATTCTCTCCAAGGACGTACCGGCCAAAAACCTCAGCACGCCCCGCACCGACGAACGCGGAGACGGGAAGGTGCTGGGCAAGGCCCAGGCCATTTCCCGCCTGGATGAAGAACACACCACGTTCGACGGCGACCAGCAGGACCTCGAGGAACGCCGCGCACTGCGCCGCACGGCAGGTCTTTCCACCGAACTCGAAGACGTCACCGAGGTCGAGTACCGCCAGCTCCGCCTTGAGCGCGTCGTCCTCGCCGGGCTCTGGTCCGACGGAACCCTCGCCGACGCCGAGAACTCCCTGCGGGAGCTTGCAGCCCTCGCGGAAACGGCGGGCTCCGAGGTCCTGGACGGCCTCGTGCAGCGCCGGGCCAAGCCGGACCCCGGAACGTTCCTGGGCTCCGGAAAAGCCCTGGAACTCAAGGACATCGTGATGTCCACCGGTGCGGACACCGTGGTGGTGGACGCCGAGCTTGCCCCGTCCCAGCGGCGCGGGCTTGAAGACATCGTCAAGGTCAAGGTCATCGACCGCACGGCACTGATCCTGGACATCTTCGCCCAGCACGCCAAGAGCCGCGAAGGCAAGGCGCAGGTTGAGCTTGCCCAGCTCGAATACCTGCTTCCCCGCCTCCGCGGCTGGGGCGAGTCCATGTCCCGCCAGGCAGGTGGCCAGGTGGGCGGCGCAGCGGCAGGTATGGGTTCCCGCGGTCCCGGTGAAACGAAGATCGAACTGGACCGCCGGCGGATCCGCACGCGCATGGCCAAGCTGCGGCGCGAGATCGCCGCGATGAAGCCTGCCCGCGAAACCAAACGCGCCAACCGCCGTCGTAATGCCGTCCCGTCCGTGGCCATCGCCGGGTACACAAACGCCGGAAAGTCCTCGCTGCTCAACCGGCTGACGGACGCCGGCGTCCTGGTGGAGAACGCCCTGTTCGCCACGCTGGACCCCACAGTCCGCAAGGCTGAGACGGCGGACGGCCTGGGGTACACCCTGGCCGACACCGTGGGTTTTGTCCGGTCGCTGCCCACCCAGCTCGTGGAGGCATTCCGCTCCACCCTGGAGGAGGTTGCGGACGCTGACCTGATCCTGCACGTGGTGGACGTGTCGCACCCGGACCCGGAAGGGCAGATCGCCGCAGTCCGCAAGGTCTTCAGCGAAGTGGATGCCCGCAAGGTTCCCGAAATCATCGTCCTGAACAAGGCCGATGCCGCGGATCCCTTCGTAGTGGAACGGCTGAAGCAGCGCGAACCGCGCCACGTGGTGGTGTCGGCGCGCACCGGTGAAGGAATCGCAGAGCTGCTGAAAGCGATCAGCGACGCCATCCCGCGGCCCAGCGTCAAGCTGGAACTGCTCATTCCGTACAACCGCGGTGACCTGATCAGCAAGCTCCACGAGTCGGACGCCGAGATCATCAGCGTGGACCACGTTGAGGCAGGTACCCGTGCCGTGGTGATGGTGCGGGAAGGCCTCGCGGCCGAACTGGAATCATTCATCAGCAATGACTGACGCCGTGGCCGGCGAAGCCACGGACACGGCCGGCGGGCAGTTCGTTATCGAACTGCTCGACCGGGCCGTGGCCGCCATGGGCGGCCAGAGCCGCGCGGGGCAGCACGAGATGGCCAAACAGGTTGCCCAGGCCATCGAAACAGGCAACCACCTGCTCGTCCAGGCAGGAACGGGTACCGGTAAGTCGCTGGCCTACCTGATACCCCTGATCGCGCACGCCCTGGAGAGCAACAAACCCGCCCTGGTCTCCACGGCAACGCTGGCGCTGCAGACGCAGATCGTGGGCAGGGACCTGCCCCGGCTCCTCAAAGCCATCACGCCTGCCCTTGACCGGCCCGTCAAAGTGGCCCTGGTGAAGGGCCGGTCCAATTACGTCTGCCGGCACAAGCTGGAGGGCGGGTTTCCATCCGAGGAACCTTCCGAGGGCCAGCTCTTCTCGCTGGGGGAGGACACCAGCGTTCCCCACTTCGCAGCTACGGTGGGTGGACCCGCGTCCCAGCTCGGAAAAGAAGTGGTGCGCCTTCGTGAATGGGCGGAGAAGACCGCAACCGGCGACCGTGACGAACTCCTGCCCGGCGTAACGGACCGGGCATGGCGACAGGTGTCAGTGACGTCGATGGAATGCCTGGGCGCCCAGAAGTGCCCGATGGCTGCGGAATGCTTCAGCGAGCTTGCCCGGCAAGACGCCGCGGAAGCCGACGTTGTGGTCACCAACCACGCGATGCTGGCTGTCAGCGCTTTCGAGGGCCTGGCGGTCCTTCCCGAATACGACGTCGTGGTGGTCGATGAAGCCCATGAACTCCAGGACAGGGTCACGGGTGCGGTGTCGGGCCAGCTTTCGGTGGCTATGATCCACGCGGCAGCTTCCGGGGCGCGGAAGCATACGGCCATCACGGTGGATGCGCTCAACGCCGCAGCCGCCAATCTTGAGCTCGCCCTCGCGGGCGTGCCTAACGGGCTGCTTCCGAACGGGCTGAATGACGAACAGCTGGACTGCATCGACCAGTTGCGTGAGGCCTGCCGCGCGGCGCTGTCCGACTCCAAGGGGGACAGCAGCACCACGGCCGACGGCGGCAGGCAGCTTGCGCGGTCCCGTCTGATGCTCATCCTGGAACTTTGCGAACGGCTCCTCGCTGCCCGCGAGAACCGGGAGGTGGTGTGGTTTTCCCGCGCCAGCTCCTTTGATCCCGCCCAGGGCTATTCACAGCCGGACGAAACAGCGCCGGCCCTGATCAACATCGCACCGCTGTCCGTCGCCGGACGGTTGCGGGAGGGGCTTTTCGCCGGCCACACCGTGGTCCTGACGTCTGCCACGCTTGCCATCGGGTCCGCGTTTGAACCGGCCGCAGGCGGGCTGGGCCTGGTGGGCGAGGGTGCACCCAGCTGGACCGGCGTGGACGTGGGATCGCCCTTCGACTACCCGAAACAGGGCATCCTCTACGTGGCCGGGCATCTGCCCAAGCCCGGCCGCGGTGCGTCCCCTGAATCCCTGGCTGAGCTGGAGGCGCTCATCCGCGCGTCGGGCGGCGGAGCGCTCTGCCTCTTCTCCTCCAGACGCGCCGCTGAAGAAGCGGCCGAGGCCCTCCGGCCCAAGCTGGGCGTGACCGTCCTTTGCCAGGGCGACTCCACCATGACCGCCCTGGTCAAGCAGTTCGCCGACGAGCCCGACACCTGCCTGTTCGGCACCATGTCCCTCTGGCAGGGAGTGGATGTGCCGGGCGGATCCTGCCGGCTGGTGGTCATCGACCGGATTCCGTTCCCGCGGCCGGATGATCCCCTGATGACAGCGCGTTCCCGGGCGGTGGCCCAGGCGGGCGGAAACGGTTTTATGTCGGTCTCGGCAACCCACGCCGCCATTCGGCTGGCCCAGGGAGCCGGCCGGCTGATCCGGTCCACCGGCGACAAGGGAGTGGTGGCAGTGCTGGATTCCCGGCTGGCCACGGAGCGGTATGCAGGTTTCCTGCGGGCTGCCCTGCCGCCGTTCTGGGCCACCACGGACCGGAAGACCGCGGTGGCGGCCCTTGAGAGGCTGGCCGGGGAGTCCAACTGAAAAGACGGCACCATGCCCGGGATCCGGGAATGGTGCCGTCTTCTTACAGCATGTGGCTGTAACAGGCCCTGTTGTTCCTAGAGTGAGCGCAGGACCGAGACCACTTTCCCCATGATGGTGGCGTGGTCGCCAAGAATGGGTTCGTACTGCGTGTTCTGCGGGAGCAGCCATGTGTGGCCGTCACGCTGGCGGAAGGTCTTGACGGTGGCTTCATCGTCCAGGAGCGCGGCCACGATGTCGCCGTTGGCGGCGTCCGCCTGGCGGCGGACCACCACCCAGTCGCCGTCGCAGATGGCTGCGTCCACCATGGAGTCACCAGCCACCTTGAGCATAAAGAGCTCGCCCTGGCCCACCAGTTGGCGGGGCAGCGGCATGACATCCTCCACCAGCTGGTCCGCCAGGATGGGGCCGCCGGCAGCAATGCGGCCAACCAGGGGAACCATTGCCGTATCCAGTGCCGTGGGCAGCGC
>NZ_JARHXQ010000234.1:0-2038 GCF_029222765.1 Arthrobacter sp. Cr_A7
GCGGTGACCAGCGCAAGGAGGACAACCAGGCCCGCCGTGACGCGGGCCGCGTATTCATTGACGGGATTCGGGAACGCAAACACGGTCATGGTGCAAGGGTAGGAGCGGGCGGAAGAGCAGGGAAGGTTTATTGCGCCCCATGAACTTGGCCATGCCTGGCTGGCGAGGCAGCCCGGCGCCAGGCAGCCCTACGCGGTGGCTCCCGCAAAGCTGCCCACCATCTGCAGGAATTCACCCTCGGACAGCACCTCGATCGACTGTCCGCGTTCATGGAGCTCCAGCACGCGGCGCGCCTTGCCCGTCAACCGGCCCGAGCGGAGATCTGAAGCCACAAAACCGTCACCCACCACCAGGACAGTGGTGCGGCCGGTCACCCGGCTTTCCGTGCGGGCGCCCACCTCGGCCGATCGCACCTTGGCTTCCGGGCGTCCGATGGAGAGCTGGCCCGTAAAAACCACGGTCTGCCCGAACAGCGGATGGCCGGGCTCGGCCTCCGGATTCGGGTCAGGATTGATCCCTTCCTCCGGCCAGCCGGACTGGAACGGCCGGACCAGCGCCGCGCCATTGGCAGAGGAGCCGGCGACGGCGGCGAGGCTGGGTTTGGACAAGGCGTCGACGGCCGGGTCGAACGCCTGTTGCCGGGGCATCACCAGGCCGAGCGAGAGGTAGAGCTCGGCGAGGCTGTTGGCACCGTTGCGCCGCGCGATGTCGATCAGGATGCCGGCGCAGGCGCGGGCGTCCTCCGCGGCGTCGTGGTGCTTGACCAGGGGCACACCGGCTTCCTCGGCGGCAAACGGCAGGGAGTTGGATACCAGCGAATAGCACCGCCGGGACAGCATCACGGTGCAGACATAGTCGTAGGCCGGCCCGGGAAGCCCCGACACCTCCAGGGCTGAGCGGATCACGCCGAGGTCGAACGCCGCATTGTGGGCGGCCAGCACGTCATCACCGATAAAGGCACCGATCTCGGCGAAGAGTTCGCCGAAGCGGGGCTGCCCGGCGACGTCTGCGGCGCTGATGCCGTGGATCCGGACGTTGTGGTAGTCGAAATGGTCGTGGTTCCGCGGGGGCCGCATCAGCCACGAGGCTTCCTCCACAATCCGTCCGCCCCGGACCTTGGTGAGTCCCACCGAGCAGGGCGAGCCCCGGAAGCCGTTCGCCGTCTCAAAGTCGATCGCAGTAAAGTCCAAACCCACGGCCCAACCTTACCGCCGGAAGCCGGCCAAACCTGTCAAGTACCCTTGAGGGGTGAACTTTCCTGTGATGAACGACCTCGCTGTGTCCATGCTGGGCGGGGCAGGACCGGTCCAGCCGCAGCTGGCCTCCTTCCTGCCCGACTGGCTGAACCCCCAGATCTTCCTGGCCGATCCTGCCCTCGCACCGTGGGTGGTCCTCCTTGTGTGCGGAATCGTCTTCGCGGAAACCGGCCTGCTGGTGGGGTTCTTCCTGCCGGGCGACTCCATGCTGTTCACCGCTGGCCTGCTCGTTGCAACGGACACCATCAAGTTCAACGTGTGGCTGTTCGCGCTGCTGATTGTGATTTCCGCCATCATCGGCAACCAGACGGGGTACCTGATCGGCTCCAAGGCCGGCCCCGCCATCTTCAACAAGCCCAACTCCCGCCTGTTCAAGCGTGAGAACGTGGAGAACGCGCACGCCTTCTTTGAAAAGCACGGCGGCAAGGCGCTGATCCTTGCCCGGTTCGTCCCCATCATCCGTACCTTTGTCCCGGTGATCGTGGGCGTGGCGCAGATGAACCGGAAGAAGTTCTTCCTGTACAACGTCATCGGCGCGGTGCTGTGGGGCGGCGGGGTTACCCTGCTCGGCTACCTCCTGGGCGACCGCATCCCGTGGGTCCGCGACAACCTCGACATCATCTTCATTGTCATCGTGCTGGTGTCGGTCCTGCCCATCGGGGTGGAGGTCCTCCGCGGCCTGTCCGCGAAGCGCCAGGCTGCGGCGTACGGCACCGACCCGGTGGACGAATTCATCGAGGAACACGCTCCGGAGGACGAGCAGAAGACGCCCCGCCTTCCGT
>NZ_JARHXQ010000235.1:0-1027 GCF_029222765.1 Arthrobacter sp. Cr_A7
GCGTACTTCCCCGAAGCCAACGCCCTGGTCCACAAGGAAAACGTCGCCCGGGAATCCAACACCCCCGGCTTCAAAGCCATGTTCGTCCGCTTCGAACCACACACCGAAGCAGCAGCGGAGGATGCTGCCGGGGCCCTGGAGCCGGCCACTGCCGGATAACCCGCAGCTACCCGCCACAAACAGCGACGGCGGCCTTCCGTTTAGTGCGGAAAGCCGCCGTCGCCGTGTGCGCCAAGGCCACTTCCTGCAACTGGCTCTAACTTTGCAGTCCAGTCCGCCGCTACGGTAGTGGGAATGTTCCCGGCTATACGTAGGAAAGCGGACACAGTATGCGCATACCCCTTATCCAGATTGACGCCTTCGCCACCCGGCCTTTCGAAGGGAATCCGGCGGCCGTGATGCCCCTGGAGCGCTGGCTGGACGACAGCGTCCTCCAGCAGCTGGCAGAGGAGAACAACCTCTCCGAGACCGCCTTCATCGTTCCGGAGATCCCGGATGGGGCCACGCCCTTCGACTTCGCGCAGCCCGCCTACCACCTCCGCTGGTTCACGCCGGCCATCGAGGTGGACCTGTGCGGGCATGCAACCCTGGCCACGGCGTCGTACCTCTTCACCGATGTCCACCCGGACGCCAAGCGCCTGCAGTTCTGGAGCCGCAGCGGCTGGCTGTATGTGGAGCGGGACGGCGAGGGCTACGTCCTGGATTTCCCTTCCGAAATGCCCGAACCGGTGGCCGTCGACCCGGTTGTCAGCGAGGCCCTCGGGGTTCCGGCGCTGGAAGCTTTCCTGGCCACCGACCTCATCCACGTAGTCGAGGATGCCGAGACAGTGCGGACCCTGTCGCCCGATTTTGGCGCGCTTGCGAAACTTCCGGTCCGCGGCGTTGTAGTGACCGCTGCGGGCGGTGAAACGGGCTATGACTTCGTCTCCCGGTTCTTCGGTGCCCGGGCCGGCATCGACGAGGACCCGGTGACCGGCTCGGCCCACTCCCAGTTGGCGCCGCTCTGGGCCGGCCGGCTGGACAGCAC
>NZ_JARHXQ010000236.1:0-9272 GCF_029222765.1 Arthrobacter sp. Cr_A7
GCGTCAACTGGTGGTAGCCAAACACAACACCGCAGCTCCAGGAATCATCCACCGCGGGCGGTTCCGGTTCCAGCCCAACACCGCCCCTCGGTGCTGGACATATGTTGTCCCCGCTGTAAGAAGCCCTGCCGAGGCTTTGGTTCGCCGGCAACGGCGCTCTTGGTCCATGGGAAAGCCGGCCCGTTGGTGACCGCGCGCGTTCCCAGGCTGTGCACAGTCGCCGGTCCCGGTGGTGACATTCCCACAGCGGCGAGCCGGCGATTGTGTGCAGCCGGTCAGGGTGGGTCCAGTCGTCCACATGTGTGCGGGAAAAGCCCGGAGGATTTAGCTTTTGCCGTGCCCATGTGGGCGAGGGGCAATCCTACTCAGCCCCTGTAGCCCCACCGTCAGAGGACGGCGAATCATCGGCCATTGATCGGGTGGCGGCCGGTTTCCGACGTCGCGTTGCGGCGCCGGATTCAAGCCCAAGCTTCTTTAGCTCCTCGGGGCTCCACCCGTCTTTAGTTGCGCGCACGTAGGCGCGCTTGTCCTCGCGTTCAGCGTCGGCGAGCTGCTCACGCAGGTCCGTGATGCGTTGCCTGGCCTTTACCAAGTTAGTGACGGATTCGATGCGTGAGTCCAAGAGGGCGCGTGCCTGATTGCGGGTCTGTTCAATATCAATGGTTGGCATGCACCAACCGTAACCACAGGTCGTCCCTCTTTTCGGGCACCGACGCGCAGCGGCGTGCCACTTCCCGACCGACAACCCACCAGGGGCAGGAAAAGAGTTGCCACCTGAATCCGGCGGAGCAAGCTATACGTTTACACGGGTGTAAATGGCGTGTCGCTCACGGCCCTGCGGTTGTTCGCTTGGCACACTGGCTTGTGTGGTCCCCGGTTTCGGGGTCGCTGCGCTGGGCTTTTGAAGTGCCGGGCCGTTGAAGGGATTGGGGGAGTGCGTGTCGGACGAGAATGAAAAGCCGCGTTCCCCGCTGTCCAGGCGGCGCCGGGCGAATGCTCCGGCGGGGACGAAGAAGCGCCGCGATGTGTGGGTGACCGCGGAGGAGGAAGCGGCCCTGATTGCGAAGGCTGCGCGGCAGAAGGTGACGGTCCCGAACCTGCTGCTGACCGCTGCGTTGTCGGAGTCGTCGGAGATGCCGACCGAGCGCAGGGCGGCGATGGCCGAGCTGATGGCGATCCATACGTTGTTGGCCCGGGTGTCGAACAACGTGAACCAGATCGCCCGGCACGCGAACGCAGGCGACGAGTTCCCCCAGGACGCGAAGGCAGCGTTGGAGTATGTGCGCGAGGTTGCGATGCGGATTGACCGGACGATCGAGGGGCTGATGTAGGGGCGATGATTCCGAACATCACCCGCGGCTCCCGGATGTCGGGGCTCATGCTTTACCTGGCTTCGACGGATGCTGATAAGACGAAGAACGCGCACACCGACCCGCACCTGGTCGCGGGGGATGCGGCGATCATGGCGTGGTACGACGACGGCGTCCTGGACAAGGACGACGCGATCGCGATCGCGAAGCACTTGGACCAGCCGCGCAAGGCCTTCGGCGTGGAGGTCTTGCAGAAGGATTTCCGCTGGGACCCGGTCAAGAAAGAGCGTGTACCGAACGGCCACAAGCACGCCGATGTGTGGCACTGTTCGCTGAGTCTCCGTGCCGAAGAGGGTGCCTTGACGGATCAGCAGTGGGGTGACATCGCGAACGACTTCGTCGACGCCATGGGGTTTACCGAGGCCAGTGGAAAAGCCCAGTGCCGGTGGGTCGCGATCAACCACGGAACGAGCGAGAACGGCAACCACCACATCCACATCGCCGTGTCCCTCGTCCGCGAAGACGGCACCAAAGCCTCCACCCATGGCGACTACAAACGCGCACAACAGACCTGCCGCGAACTGGAAACCAAGTACGGGCTCGAAGAGCTCTCTAGTGTGCACGCCACCCGCGGCTACGACCGGGCCGAAAAGGCCACCGCTGTCCGGGACGACCGCGAAATGCACCGTGCCTCCCTGGCCAGGAAGGTGCGCGCCAGCGCCAGCGCATCAGCGACAGAAGCTGAGTTCGTCCGCCGCGCCCGGGACACCGGACTGCTGGTGCGGCCGCGCTATGCGAAGAACACCACGGACGTCATCATTGGCTACTCCGTCGCGGAGCGCCCCAAGCCGGGAGAGCGGCCTATTTGGTTCGGCGGCGGCACGCTCGCGTCCGACCTGAAGCTCGGTGCCTTGCGTAAGGAATGGATGGACTCACCGCACCTGGCTACCGAGGCCGCAGCGGAATGGAACGCGGCCGCGCGCAACAAACGCAAGGTCTCCAAGACCGGTCCCGAGAACGCAACCCCTTCAGCTGATGTGTGGGTGGAATACACCCGCAACGCAACAGCACTGGCTGACCAGCTGCGCACCATTCCACGTGACGATCACGCGACCTGGGCGAAAGCAGCGCGTGAGGTTTCCGGTGCCTTTGCAGCCTGGTCATACCGGCTGGAGGCTACGCCAGGGCCGCTGGCCACCACAGCTGCCGAACTGTCCCGCACGGCCCAACTTCGGGCACCCCGTCAGCACGGCAAACCCGTCGCGCTGCCATCCATTGCCGGCACGGCCATGTTGTTCATGGCAGCGTCGAGCAAGAACAAAACGGCCGCTCAAACAGCGCTCATGGTGCAGCTGATCAACACCGCCTTCGCGGTGTACGAAATGCACGCCCAGTCCGGCCGTGCCCGGGAAGCCCAGCGCATCCGATCAGTGGTCGAAAACCAGCTGGCCCCGTTCACTGCGACGATGCCCAAGCCGGTCCTTGTAGGAGCAGAGCAACAGCCGGCCGAAGCGACTGCGGCGCGACCGAGGGCAGTTGATATTGCCCGCCGCGGCATGGCCCCGATCCGTCCCGGTTCAGTGGTCCCCACAAGACCTACACCCGCGACACCGGCGAAGACCTATCAGCCCAGCCGCGATACCGGGCCGGGACTCGACCGATAAGAATCACACCACTAGGGCAAGGGGAACACCATGAGTGAATCAGACGGCATCGACGACCTTTTCGACAACGGAATGCGGCAATCCCTGATGATCGCCTCACGCATCGCAGAGACGCTGGCCCGCCGCCGGCAGGAAGCCCAGCGACAGCAGGAACACCTGGACGCGCAGGCGGCGCACGAAGCCCAGGCGCGCCTTGCTGCTGAACGGAGCTCAGCCCTCGCTGTCCTCGCACCCGTACAGAAGGATGAGTGGTGGAACAAGGCACAGCCAGCCGACATCGCCACGGCACACGCCGTCGCTGAGACCTGGAAAGACCACGACCCTGCCGCACTTGAAGCCTCCGCGAAGATCCGCGAAGAAGTCCTCGCCCGGTACGGTATCGACACACACGACGTCGGCACGGACACCGCCTACCTTGAATCGGGAATCGCGACCATCGCAACCGAGAAGGCACGGCTGGACGAGCTGGCACGCAACCAGGAAGAAGCACGGAAAGCCGCTGCCGAACACGAGAAAGCCATGCAGCTGATCGCGGCCGCACAGGCAGAAGAACTCCGCGCCCAGGCAACGAAACTGGCACCTGAAATGGAGCGCCACCAGGTACCCATGGAGTACCTGGCCAACCCCGAACTGGCACAGGCCCTGCAGCGCGCCCACAACGCCAAAACGCCCAAAGCTGCTGCGGCTGCAGACACCGACATCAAAGAGCGGCTGTTCCTCATTGGCAAGGACGGCATCAACGGCCCCGACATTGAGCAGCTGCGCAAAGAAACCACCGCGAACTTCACCGGTGCCGGCGAATCCCACTTCAAGGATCCCCAGTTCGTGAAAGCAGCCAAGGAAATGCACGAAGCCAAGCTCCTGGCCGAAGGCGGATTCCCAGGCTCTCAATTCGCATCCATGGAACAACGGTATGAACGGGCAGAGAAGGAACTCTTCGCCCGACTCGAAGGCGTCGGCCGCGAGATCGAAAACCGCGTCACAGGCAACGACAGCAGCCCACTTAAAGACCAGGCACTCACAGCAGAAACCGCATCAGCTAACGGCTACGGTTCAGCCGAACACCACGCAAAATTCGCGGAGTCCCTGGAGGACACCGGCGCCAATGAAGCCCAAATCCGCGGGCGGCTCACTGCGGCACGCAGCGAAAGCACCCACCCCAGCGCCGCCGTCACCATGGGCAAAGGCGCGGCCAAAGCCAGGAAGACCCGTGCAGGGGCAGCCGTCGGAGCCGAAAGGTCCAAGAGCGGCCTCAGCAGATAACCCAACGGCCAGCCAAGGGGAAGGACTGCCAAAGCGCAGCCCCTCCCCTTGGCTTCACGGTTCAGCTGGCACCCAGGTTATCCGGTCTCCGTCGTCGGCCGCCGGTGCGGCGCCTGCCTTCGCGCCACCCGGGCAGATGCTCGTTGAGCAGTGCTTCCTTCTCCGCGGCCATCCTCCCCTGGTTGTAATTGATCCGCTGACCATGCAGCCACACACCCAAGACGCGTTCGTCCGCATCCGGCGTCTTCTGATGACGCGGCCAGTCACCGCCAGCATCCCGAAGGTCCTTCACCTGCCGAAAACGCTTCTGCCACCGGGCCTCATCCTCAGCCTTCTTAGGGGAGGGTTGATCCCAACCGGGAATCACATCAAGCCCGTCCCGGACAGCGGGGGAGAGGGTGCCCTGTGCTGATTCTCGGCGCCTAAGGTAAAGCCAGCTGTTGAGGGCCTGCTCCCGCGGTGACTTGGCATGGGCGACCGGCAACCGCCCCTCCCTCCAGTAGAAGGAAATAAGGTCCTGCATCCTTTGCAGAGCTGCCTCGGACGGGCCCGGAGCCTTCTTCGGCAGCGCTGCCGCGTGTTCTGCCTCGAGCTCGGGTTCAATCTTCTTCGCTACCTGCAGGTGATAGCGCACGGTGGTGACCGGAGCCGAATCCAGCACCGCGATCCTCGATGGAGGGATACCCCGCCGGTACATATCTACCCACTCAGGGTGAGGAGCGGCGCGCCGGGCATCGCTCATGCTTGGTGAAATTCAGCCACGGTCTTCCCCCTATGTTCTCCTTCAAAATAATCTACTGAGGAATCCTGCGCAGCCCTCCTAACATGCTGGAGGGCACCAAACAGGGGTGTCTTGCTGCAGGCCAGCCGCGAGTCCAGCTGAGATCTCCTGGTTGTGCCACAGCCTGTGGCGCAAAAGCAGCTGCTAGGGGTTGAGCCCCGGAACCGTATGCGGCTTACCCTCGTCGGGAACGGGGCAATGGTCCAAAGCTCTTTGGACTATTGCCCCGTTGAGGGGATCCAGAGGTTGTCGGGCGAGCGGTTAGGGTGGGATGCGTGCCTTCAATTGAGCCTGAACTGCCGAGCGACTACGCAGGGACTCTCGCGTCCCTGAAGACTTTGGTTGCTTCCGCTCGGCTCCGTGCACAGCGAGTAGTGAACGCGGCAATGATCGAACTCTATTGGAAGATCGGCCGCACAATCCTGGAGCGGCAGCAGTCGGAACCGTGGGGGAGCAAGGTCCTCGGCCGCTTGGCCGATGACCTGCGCCGGGAATTCCCGGACATGAAGGGGTTCTCGCGCAGAAACCTGTACTACATGCGTGCCCTTGCGGAGGCATGGGTAGGCCCGGATGAATTTGTGCAGACAGTGTCTGCACAAATCAGTTGGAGCCACAACGTCGCCCTGCTTGACCAATTGCGGGACCAAGAACTGCGTGAATGGTACGCCCACCGATCCGCACGTTATGGGTGGACTCTTTCAGTCCTGGAGCACCAAATAGCCTCCCGACTTCACGAACGCGAAGGCTCCGCACCCAATAATCTCGAGGCGCGTCTTCCCGGAGAGGGCACAGCCCTGGCACGCGAAGTCGCCAAAGACCCCTTGGTGCTGGACTTCCTGGGCCTGACATCAGAAGCTGACGAGGCTGCCATCGAAGAAGCCATGACTTTGCGCATGGCCCAAACACTCATGGAATTCGGAACAGGAATGGCGTTCGCCGGCCGCCAAGTCCATCTCGAAGTCGGGGGCGACGACTTCTACATCGACCTCCTGCTGTACCACATACCCACCGACCGGTATGTCGTGGTGGAGTTGAAAGCCGGCAAGTTCAAGCCGGAACACCTCGGGCAGTTGAACTTCTACGTCTCTGTCGTCAACGACAAGATCAGACTCCCCAGGCAGCGCCCGGCGGTAGGAATACTTGTATGCGGATCCAAGAACCAGCACACTGTCCGATACGCCTTGGACGGCTCGGCACAGCCGCTGGCAGTTGCTTCCTACACCTATGACACGCTCCCCAAGGCCGAACAACAGGCCCTTCCGTCGCCCGAAGCGATAGTCACCGCGCTAGATCTCGACAACGAATAAGCGACATCGACGAATTGTGCAGACACTGTCTGCACAATTCAGTATCTCGCGCTCGAGCCATCCCGCCTGACCTGTCTCGGTGGAACTTGCAATACCGCGCATAGGGGGGGGGCAAGAAGGCTTGAGTAAACGTCCAATTGAAGTCTAGGACCCGCTCACCGCCGAGTGCCGAAATGCCGAATCGCACTCTATTCTGACGGCTCAGTGGGGACTTACTGACGTCAGGCTGGGGTGTGCTGTGACTGCTCGCTTTATTTGGCGGCATCTTGCAGTCTCCGGTGGTGGTCCTAATTGATGCCAACGACCAGGGTCGAGGGCGCAGCCTCGACCACATCGTCGGTATCGATCGTCAGCTCGCCGCTAGCACGGGCATACGTTGGCTCTCGCGTCGATTGCTGAGTGCGATAGCGAATATCGCTACTATTCAACTCACGAGTCCAGCGATGGTGTCGAGTCCTTGCTGCAGGCTGACGCTTCGATACGTTTCAACGCGCAAGCCATCGATCAGACTTTCGGCTCTCTCTTTGACGAGCCTCCTTCGCGTCTCTTCTGAAACTTCAGGCTGACGCTCTTTCATGCGGGCAACCCCACGACGAACGTAGGAGGAGTCGACAGTCTGAAGGAAAACTTCCAAGCGCTCGATCGTCGGCTGCCAGTTCAATACAACATCGGGGTTCTGCTCCACAACGGAGGAAGTTCCTCGAATTTCGATGTTGGGGTCATGGACTTTTCCTGACGCGTCATAGATAAGCACACTCCTGATTCGTTCTCGAAGCACAGCACGAACTTCCCATGCAACGGCTGCAGACTCTGGAACAGAATCGGGAATGACCAACCGAGTTATCGCGAGGTCTGCAAGGGCTTCTGTGATAGCCCGAAAATTCCTGTTCACGACCCGCTCGCGATGAGTCGGGGTGACGTCCATACCAGTGTGATCCCCGCGTAGCTGTCCAATGTGGAGCGCGTAAATCTCCGCATACTCCGGATAGGGCACCTGACCCCGCTCAGCCATCGCGAGCGGATCTCCTGGTTTCCCTTTCAATTCAAGGTCAGCTTCGTCAACAGCCTTTCGCTCGCCGTCCATCTCAAGGAGACGTTCGAAGTCACTGTAATTGTCTCGGCGGTAGTCGAAATAGCGGGTGATCGCTGCTTGAACGTAGAGGCTCGCACCGAGGACACCGAACGGCTTATCGACCAAGACCGCCACACGATCGTGGCTCCCCCAATCGGGAAAGAGTTGCTCAAAGTCCACGCTGGCGCCGCTGAGGCGTACGTCAAAGAGGCCTCTTTCAAGTTGAAAAGACGTATGCACTGTGTTTCCTCTCGGTTGATTTCGCCGGTTAGCGCAGAATCCGGGATCTAATACTTCCCTCCGCGATGGGGGGCTTCGCAAGAAGAGCGGTTACTCGGCGGCCGATAGCTTCTGCAAAGCAGCGTTTCCGAAGCCCACAGCGTTCTGGTGGTTGTACATCACGAACCCGAGTCCTCGCATGCCCATGCTCCTTTGCTAGTGCGCGGCTTGTTTGCCTGTGATCAAACACTCACTGGGCGTTCGAAAGCTACTTGCCTTCGAAAGCCGTTTTCTTGTCGACTGTGGCGGAGGTTCTCGCGGAGAGTCGCGCACGCGTACTCCGTCCTGCTCTTTTCGCCTCGGTTCCCGTCGAGAAAATCTAAAACGGGAGCAGGCCACAGAACGGATCTGACGCAAATGGACGAGTTGCTTGACTGAAATTGTCGAACGGAGTATTCCAGTGAAATGGTCAGACCGACGTCTGTTCCCCGTCAACAGTCGAGCGGAGGCTCTGAGGTGAGATGCCGAAGGTCTGGCGGAATGTTCGTCCGAAATGAGAGAGCGACGTGAACCCTAGCTCTCGAGCGATCACTGAGATCGGACGGGACCTCAATTCGGGATCAGTGACTCGATCGTGGGCGGCTCGCATCCGTTTGTCGATGATCATCCGCGCCACTGTCGTTTCGTGCGACGCAAAAACGCGGGCGAGCTGTCGTTCACTGAGTTCTACGGCAGCAGCTACTGTCCCCACGGAGAGGCCAGGATCATGTAGGTTCCGGCGGATGTAGGCGCAGGCCGCGATCCAGTAGCTAGCCGCTACTCCTCGCGGACGGCCGAGGATTTCGTCGAGGAGGTCATAAGCATGGGCCGCGACGGTTTGCGCAGCCTCGGGATCGTCGACGAGGTTGGTTCGGGACAGTCGAGCCAATCTGTCTGCTCGCTCAGTGAGGCCCGACGGGTCGGCTGTGTGCAGGACCAGGGGTTCGATCGGACGGGTGTCACCATATCGCGCTGTGAACGATTTCCGCGACATGCAAATAACAACCTCGCGGTATCCATCTGTGCTTCCGTAGGCGCAGGGTACATCGGAGTCGAAGATCGAAGCGTCGCCGGTGCTGATGGCGTCAATTCGAGTGGGATGGTAAATGAACGAGTTTCCGCGGAGCAGCACTGCCACCATGATCATGTGAGCTGGCGCGGCCGCGATGAGTTCCGGTGTTCGTTCGCAGACGTTTCCGTCTCCGGCCAGTTCGATGATGCTCAACTCGGGAAATATTGTCATTGCGGCGAGAAACTTGATGTCCTTGTCGGTGCCCAGAGGGCGCACGCGAAATGCCGTTACGTGCTCTCGACAGTAGTCAACCCACGCCGCGCTACGCTCGCCAGCTGGAACTGACAGCGTCGAGAAACGGCTTTGTTCCACTCGCATGCCAATAACAATACGCCCCAATTTTCGACGGTTGGCACCGGGCGGTCCGAAGACGTCAGGGGTTGCGGACGCTATTCGTTGCTGCAGCTCACACATGAAGGACGTCGCGGATCGTCGATGAGCTACCCGCCGCAGCCCGTGCTGCGGCAGGTAGGTTCTCAGCGGTGCGAACTAACTGTTTGACGCCGAATCGGATCGGCCGCATTTCGTCAATGAAACAGAGAATA
>NZ_JARHXQ010000237.1:0-11286 GCF_029222765.1 Arthrobacter sp. Cr_A7
GCTAGCCCGCCGTGGCCTCGGCGTCGTCCGCGGCGAGTGCGAGGTTGTTGTCCTCTACGTTCACATCGGTGTTGATGGAGTTGTCCTCAGTGAACTCGAGCTCGTTGTCGGCGACAACAACGTTGTCCTCGACATTGACCGGGTTGAAGGAGTCCTCGACCTCTACCTCGACATCGGTCTCGGTGGTCTGCGAGTTGTCGTTGAACGAATCGTTCAGCTCGACCTCCGTCTCGGTGGAGTTGTCCTGGAAGGAGTCCTCGATCGCGACTTCGGTGGTCTCGGAGTTGTCCGTGTTGAAGGAATCCTCGAGCTCGACGTCAACCTCGGTGTTCGTCGAGTTGTCGTTGAACGAATCCTCAACGTCGACCTCGGTGTTGGTGGAGTTGTCCGAGTTGTCGTTGAACGAATCCTCGACGTCGACCTCCAGGTCGTTGTTGGTGGAGTTGTCCGAGTTGTCGTTGAACGAGTCGTCGATGTCGGCATCGATGTCGACGTCGGTGTTGAAGGAGTCCTCGATGTCGGTCTCTTCGTTGCCGATGTTGACGTCGCCGCCGGCGCGGATGGAGTTGTCCGTGGAGTTATCCGTGGAGTTGTCCGTGTTGTAGGAATCCTCGATGTTGTTGGAGTCCTCGACGTCGGCGTCGTCGCCGGCGGCGATGGCACGGTCACCGGAAGCGACCACCGAGTCGTTGTCGAACCACTGGGTGACGTCGCCGTCGGCCCAGATGTTCTGGTTCACGGACTGGTCCGTGATGGTGTCGCGGTCATCCACCGTGGAGGTGTAGGAGTAGTTGTTCACGACGTGGTGCAGCTGCTGCACTGCGTGGGCGTGGTCGTCGCCACCGTGGTTGTTGCCGCCGCCGTTGCCGCCGCCGTGGTGGCCGCCGCCGTGGTGGCCTCCACCATGGTTGCCGCCACCGGTGCTGCCGCCGCCGCCGTTGTCGTCAGTGTGGGAGCGGTTGCCGCCGGTGTTGTACTCCCGGTCGAAGCGGGAAGCGTTGACGGTGACCGGAGCGTAGTCCAGGACTACCGGCATTGCGGCGTCGACGTCTGCCGAGCAGACCTTGCCAAGTCCGTGGTCTTCAAGGACCTTCTCCGGGTCATCCAGGAAGTCCTGGGCGGCCTGGCGGTCTCCGAAGAGGTTCATGAGGAACTGGACGAGATCGTTTGCGAGTGTCATTTGAAGGTCCCCTGCTTTTCTATGAGTTGCGGTTCGCCCGGCGTCGTTGCTGGGCTTGAATCAAACGTATGGGCCGGGGGTAGGACCGGGCATCGGGCCGGTTCCCCCTACCGGCAGTCCCCCGCGTGGGGAACCGCCGGGCCCCCGGTTAGGGGCATTAGGGGCTTACTCCTGAGGGGGATTCTCGGAGCTCAGGGCAAGGCGCAGCCGGGCCAGCAGGTCCGAGCGGTTTTCCGCACCCAGGCGGCGGCGCATCCGGGCTATGTGGTGTTCGGCAGTCCTCGGGGAGATGTAGATGGCCTCGCCGATCTCCCGGTATGTCTTGCCCTCAAGCACCAGCCGGGCAACCTCTTTTTCCCGTTCGCTGAGCCCTGATCCGTCCGGCTGCATGCCGTTGCCGGTTTCTGCGGTGGGAGCATTGCGCGTCTCGCCGGAACCCGAGGTTCCGTTGCCCGTGGACGTTCCCTGCGGATGGAGGTCCCGGGCGCAGGACAGCAGGCGCACCATGTCCTTGCGCTCTTCCGCCCGGGCTGCGGCGTGTCCGGCAAGCCTGGCGCCTTCCCACGGCATCCCCACCCTGCCCAAGCCACGCGCGGCGGCCTCGACGTCGGCGGGCTGGAACCTGCCGGCCAGCACCGAAACCCATGCCTTGCCCGCGGTGGCCAGCACGGCTGCCAGGTGGCTGTGGTGCGCGGCCCGGGCCAACGCTGCGGCATGAGGTGCCAGGTCAGCGGGGCTTTCACTGAGCAGGGCGGCCTGGGCAGCTGCCCAGTGGAAAGGCACCGCCCACAGCGGCGGGTTGCCGAGGCGCTCCAGGAGCTGCTTTGCCTCGTCCAGGTAATGCGCCACCCGCCGGGTTTCCCGCAGCCGGGCTGCCGTGATCATCAGCTCACCCCACGGCAGCAGGCTGTAGAGGTCCACGGACGTGTGCAGCATCGCTTCGCGGGCGCGTTCCCACGCCATGACAAGTTCGGGAATTTCGCCGTTCCGCCGGGCGAGGCCCACTTCCAGCGCCGCCCGCAAAAACTCGTCCCGCGGAACCAGGGGCCAATGATTGGCCTTGGAAGCCTCGTTGATGGACAGCCGGGCGTCCTCGAGCTTGTCCTGCTGCATCGCGGACCATGCCTGGAGCAGGTAGAGCCGCGGCTTCGCAGCATTTCCGCCCTGGCCGGCGGCAGTGGCTGCCCGGCAGACCGTCTCGGCGAGATGCGGCTCTCCGCTGTTCAGCGCCGCGAGGGCGGCCAGGGCTGCCGGGGTATCGGGAAGCGGAAGGGCTGCCCCTGCCGCGTTCAGCATGTCTGACGCGTGGATCAGGACCGGCAGCGCCTGGTGCGGATCGCCGGCCAGTGACTCCAGGATTCCCTTACCGGTTTCGGTCATCGCGGCGGCCAGGAGGGTGGGCGATGCCGGGGGTGCGTCAGCTTTGAACACCGCATCGGCTCCCGGCCGGTTGCCGCAGCCCACCATGGCTACGGCGGCCAGCGGCGCCGAGGGTCCCAGCCGGGCGGCACCCAGCCAGCTGAAGGCGTCCGCACCGCGGGCCAGCATGCCGCGCTGCGCCCAGACGGCGGCGGCTACGTTCACGCCCCGGCGTACGTCCGGCGGATCCTCCTGCACCAGGAGGGTGTCGATGATCCGGGTGGCTGCGTCCAGGTCCCCGTCCCCGGCTGCGGCCTGGGCACGCCGCGCGGCCGTGGCTATTTCGTCGGCTCCTGCCAGCAGGGCTTCATCGTAGAGCTGGCAGGCCAGGCCGGGGTCGTGTTCCAGCGCCTTGTCCGCCGCATGCTCCAGCTCTGCCGCCACGCGCTGGTCCGCCAGGCCCCCGCGGGCCAGCTCGCGGGCGAAGTCGCCCAGCGGCTGGCCGTCCGTGACGTACACCGTGACGAGTTCTCGCTGGAGCGCATGGACTTTCGTGGTGGGTGCCACGGTGAGCAGGGCGTGCTGGGCCGGTCCCACCACGGTCCCGTCGGGTGTCAGCAGGCCTGCCTTTTCTGCCCGTTCAACCAGCGCAGCAAGGCTTTCCACCTCGCCGCCGTCAATCTTTCGCTGCAGGTCCGCGGGCAGCGGTCCCGGCAGGGCAAAGCCCACAGACAACGCCAGCAGCAGCTCGCGGACTGCGGCGTTCTCGCCCTTGAGCTGCCGGGCCATGAGCTCTGCAGCGTGGGGTGACTGCCCCGGATGGTTCAGTTCCGCATGAAGGAAGGCCGGCTCTTGCGCGCGCATCTGATGACCCACCATGCTAAGCCGCCGGTTCAATCGCGGTAGTCGGAGCTGGCTCCACAGCAGTTACCGTCGGAGTCGGTTCGGCGGGCGGTGGTGGAGCAACCGTTTCTGATGGCGCCGGCTCCACGGGAACCGGAACACTCGGCGCGGGGTCAGACGGCAACGGATCGATCGGAGTGGGGTCGACGGGTGTCGGATCCACCGGAGTGGGATCGACCGGCGCAGGATCCACCGGGGTGGGGTCAACCGGAGTCGGGTCAACGGGAGCGGGGTCTACAGGGCTTGGATCCACGGTGGGATCCGGAACCGGCGCGCTGGTACCGGGAACAGCAGGATCAGTGGTTCCAGTACCCAGCGTGGGGGTGCCGTTGGGCTCGGTGGTGCCGCCCGGCGTCGTACTTCCGGTCCCTGGTGCCGTGCCCGCGGCACCAGGATCCGCTGCTGCACTGCCCGTGGATCCTCCGCCGGCAACGGCCTTGTCCGCAGGTGTGCTCGACGAGGGCCGGCTGGTGGGCGAGGCCGCCACGTCGAGGCCGGCCTTCTGGGCGGGAGCAGCCTTGTTCACGCCGGCCTCGATGCCTGCCAGCGGTGCTGAGCCATCCCCCGGAGCACCGGCAGCGGGTCCCCCGGCACCATTCCCGCCGCCGCCGGAACCTCCTGCTCCGGCTTCCGGGGCGGCACCAGCTTCCGGGACGAACATGGACGTGAGGTTGGTGAAGCCTTCCGGGCTTTGGGCCGCGGTGGCGGTAAGGACGGTGAAGAGGGCAGCGGCGGCTGCGATGGCTGTGAGCCGCACGGTGGGCTTCGGAGCATGCGCTCCGCCATGGTGCCCGTGTCCCGGGCCGTGGCCCGCTGCCGGGGCGGCGGTCGTCTTGCGGGACCAGCTGGCAAGCCGTACGGGCGCGTGCCCATCTTCCGAAGCGTCTTCGCCGGAGGAAGGCGCGACGGCGGTTCCGTCGGCTTCCGCGGCGGCCCCACCGGGAGCAGCTTCCGGCTGTGCCAGCACTGCGGACACGGCCGCGCCCAGGCAGATGGATGACTTGGGATCGGCGTCCACGGCGATGGGCCGGTCCAGCTGCTCCGAGATCAGCTGCGCCACGAGGGGGATGCGTGATGATCCGCCGATGAGCAGCACGGCGGTCAGGTCCGCCGGCTCGAGCTCAAGCTGTGCCAGGGATTGTTCCAGGGCGTCAACAGTGTCCCGGATGGGTTCTTCGATGAGCTCTTCGAATTCGGAACGGACCAGGCGGATCTGCTGCTGGATGCCGGGGAGGAGCACGGAAATGCTGGCTTCGCTGTCCGAGGAGAGGGCCTCCTTGGCTTCCACGCACTCCCGCCGCAGCCGGGTCAGCGCCGCAAGCACGCCCGGCTCGGCGGTGTCGAGGCCTGCCAGGGCGCCGCCGGTGTTTTCAGCCACGTAACGGAACACGGCAGCGTCGAAGTCGGCGCCGCCCAGGTTTTCAATCCCTTCCGGGCGCCCCAGGAGTTCAAAGTGGTTGGTGCCGGCTTTGCGCAGGACAGCGGTATCGAAGGTTCCGCCGCCCAGGTCGTAGACGGCGATGGTGCTGCCGTCCTCCACCCGCACCTGCGATGCGTAATGCAGGGCGGCGGCTTCCGGCTCCGTCAGCAGGGTGACATTCCCAAGGCCTTTCGCGGCCAGGGCATCGCTGATGACGGAGGTCCGGTGGCTGCCCCACGCGGCGGGGTGGGTCAGGATGATTTCCGACGGCGGTGCGCCCTCGCGCTCGGCCGCCCGGTCAGCCACCCAGCGGGCCATGGTGGCGAAGACGTCCTCGGGAGGAAGGGACAGCGTGCCCACGGAGATGGGCACGGCATCGCCAACACGGCGCTTGAACTCCCGTACGACGCGCCCGGGGGAATCGAGCCCGCGGCGTTCCGCGGCCTCCCCCACCAGGATGGGGCCTTCCTCCGGGTAGTACACCACGGAAGGCACAGCTGACCCGCGAAGGCCCAGCGGCAGGCTCTCCGGGACTGGTGTAACTCCTTGGTGAAAGCGGACAACGGCAGCAGCCGTGAAACTTGTCCCGACATCGATGGCGAGAACGTAACTCATGGAAACCCCAGGAAAAACTTGCGTTTCGCCAGCAACTTCATCACGGGCGAACGTCACCAACGTAGCACCACCCGGGGACCGGGAACACCCCCATTGCTACATCGATTTGTTATTTACCTCGGGCCCACCGGGCTTTCAGATGAAAGCCCTGCTCAGAGGCCTGAGTAGGAGTGAAGACCGTTGAAGAACTGGTTCACGATGGTGAAGTTGAAGATGACACACAGGTAGCCGACGATCGAAAGCCAGGCCGCGCGGGTGCCCGTCCAGCCGCGGGTTGCCCGGGCGTGCAGGTAGCCCGCGTAGACCACCCAGATGACGAACGTCCAGACTTCCTTGGTGTCCCAGCCCCAGAACCGGCCCCAGGCCTTCTCAGCCCAAATGGCGCCGAACATCAGTGTGAAGGTCCAGCCGATAAAGGCAATCGCGTTGATGCGGTAGGAGAGGTTCTCCAGGCTGAGCGCGGACGGCACCAGGCGCATGAAGCCGAGCTTGTCCGCGCCTCCGGCCGCCACGGTCTTCTGGCGGTGGGACTGCACCAGCTGCAGGGCGGACATGGCGAAGGTTAGCGTGAACAGCGCCGATGAGAGCACGGCGATGGAGACGTGGATGATCAGCCAGTAGCTCTGCAGGGCGGGAACCAGGTGTCCTACCGGCGTCCAGTACGCCACGGAGGCGGCGACCAGCATGATGATGGCCAGGCCCACTACGAAAGTGCCCAGGAAGCGGAGATCGCGGCGGATCAGCACCAGGAGGAATACCGCAATGGCCACGAAGGCGCCGGTGGTGAGGAACTCGTACATGTTGCCCCAGGGCACGCGTCCGGCGCCGAGGGCGCGGGTCACGACGCCGGCACCATGGATGAGCGCACCCAGGACGGTCAGGGCCACCGCCACCCGTGCAGGAGCGCGGCGTTCCCCGGCGTACTTCATGTCGGCGTCGGCCGTTGCAGCTCCCCCGGCCACTGCGGACTTCGCCGTGGACGACGACGGCCGTTCGGCCCGGCCCGCCGGCCCGGCAAGGTGGGACTCGCTGCGCGCCCCCGTCCCCGCGGCTACGGGAACCTTGGTGGCCTCTTCAGCCTGCGCGGCTTTGAGGTCGATGGCCCGCAAGGCTTTGCTGCTCTTGGCAAGGTCCCAGGCGAACGCGATGAAGGCGACGGTGTATGTGCCTGCGGCCAGCAGCATAAAGAGCTCGCTGTACTGGCCCATGGTTTCGTTGATTCCAAACGGCATTACTGGTCCTTTTCGGGCCCTTGCGGGCCTGCTGGGGTTGGGGTGGGGGAAGATTTTGCAGCCTGGTCATCCGCCAGCTGCCACTCTTCGGAGAGCAGCTTCCGCAGGGCGGCTGCCTCCGCGGCCAGGCGGTGGTCCTCACCGCGGGCGAGGAGCCCGTATTCCACCATGGTGCGGCCGTCGTCGTGCGTGCCGGTGCGTAACCAGGCCCGGCGGCGGTTGACGTAGAGGGAGAGGATGAGGCCGGCAACGGCGAGGAGCGCGAAGACCAGGGCGTACAGCTGTCCCGGGTTGTGGTGGATATCCACGCCGATATAGCGCTTCACGCCCTCAAAGCTGATGGTGCCCTTGCCGTCCGGCAGGGTGTAGGACGTGCCGGGGGCAAGGGTGATGCCGCCGGCGTCGAGGTTCCGGGCGTTAAGCGGCGTCAGGTCCTGCACATCCAGTTCGAACACGTTCTGCGGGGCGCCGTCATTCAGCCCCAGGTCCCCGTAGTAGGAGTTGAGGGTCAGCTGCGGGTTGAAGAGTTCGGGGTCACCGCTGAAGGACACGCCGTCGTTCGATACGAAGGCCGTGGGCAGGAAGAAGCCGGCGAAGCCCAGCTGGTCCGGCTTGGCATCGGGAACCTTGATCACCACGGAGGAGTAGTAGTTGTCCCCCTGCAGCTTGGCCACCACCGGGCCCTGCATGGCCACATTCCCGTCGCCGTCGCGGATGGTCACCACCGGGGCGTAGCCGTTGCCGGTGAGGTAGATGCTGGTGCCGCCCAGGGTGATGGGATCGTTGACCTTCAGCGTTTCCTGCTTGGCCGGCGCGTCCGGGTTTTCCTTGGTGGTCACGGCAGCGGCGAAGTCGATGGGCTGGCCGAACTTGCCCTGGGACTCACGGTCGAAGGTGATGTCGAACTTGTCCAGCTGGACCGAGTACGGCTGCAGCTGGCCCGACTGGAAATTGGTGCCGGGGTTGAACTGGTCGTAGCCCACCAGGGTGTTCACGAAGGTGTCGCCCTCCACCAGGATGCGCTGGCCGCTGTAGCCGAACAGTCCGCCGACGGCCACCGACACCAGCACGCCGATCAGCGACGTGTGGAAGACGAGGTTGCCCACCTCCTTCAGGAAGCCGCGTTCGGCGCCCAAAGACGGCCGCGCGCCGTCGTCGTCCCGTACTTCTACGCGGTAGCCGCGCTTCTTCAGCAGCCCGGCAGCACTGTGGATGGCATCCGACGCCGGGATGCCGGCGTCGGCGGGAATCACCAGCGTGCCGTACTCGGGAAGGCGGGAGAGCCGCTTGGGGGTCCGCGGCGGCTGGGAGCGCATCGCCTTGTAGTGGGCGATGGCGCGGGGCACCACGCAGCCGATCAGGGAGATGAACAGCAGGAGGTAAATCGCGGAGAACCAGGCCGAGGAGTACACGTCGTACAGCTGCAGGGAGTCCAGCAGCTTGCCGTAGTCCGGGTTGTCCTTGATGTACTGCGTGACCACGGACGGGTTGGCCGGGCGCTGCGGGAACAGTGACCCCGGGACGGCAGCCACCGCCAGGAGCAGCAGCAGGAACAGGGCCGTCCGCATGCTGGTCAGCTGGGTCCACGCCCAGCGCAGCATTTCCTTCGGACCCAGGGCCGGCAGCGCGGCGTCCGCCTTTGCCTCGGCCAGTGTGGCGCCGGGCTCGTTTCCGCCGGCCGGTGCGGAAGACTTTTTCTTTACGTTCACACGCTCGCTCATCAGATTGGCAACTTCACGTCGGTTTGGAACCAGTACTGCAGCCCTGTCACCCAGGTTCCCCAGACGCCGCTGGCCATCAGCAGTCCGAGGACCACCAGGATGCCGCCGCCGGTGCGCTGGATGGCGAGGCGGTGCTTGCGGAAGAACACCATCACGCCCATGCCCCGGCGCAGTGCCAGGGCGATCAGGAGGAACGGGATGCCCAGGCCCAGGCTGTAGACGAACGCCAGGAAGGCGCCCTTGGCGGCCGACGATCCGCCGGAGAGGCTCAGCAGCTGGACGGCGGAGTAAGTGGGACCGATGCACGGCGCCCAGCCCAACCCGAAGGTCAGGCCCAGCAACGGCGCACCCCACAGGCCTGCCGGTGGCTTGGCATGGATCTTGGCGTCGCGCTGGAGCCAGCTGAAGCCGCCCATGAACACCACGCCCATGATGATCACCAGGATGCCCAGGAGCTGGGTGATCCACGCGTTCTGCGAGCCGGTGATCAGGGTGCCCAGTTGTCCGAAGGCACCGCCCAGCAGCACGAAGATCACGGAGAAGCCCAGGACGAACAATCCGATGCCCACCAGCATGCGGCCACGTTTCTGCTTCTGCAGGTCCACGCCGCTCAGCCCGGTCACGTATCCCAGGTAACCGGGAACGAGTGGCAGGACGCAGGGCGAGAGGAAGGAGACCAGTCCGGCGAGCAGGGCCACCGGGATGGCAAGCAGGAGCGAGCCGTTCAGGATGGCTTCGGCGAAGGGGCTGTTCACGGTCCGGGCCAGCCGCTACTCTGCCACGGCGGCAGCGATAAGGGCTTTCAGGGTGCCCTTCTGGATTTCACCGAGGACGCGGGAAGCCACGCGTCCCTGCTTGTCCAGGACCAGGGTGGTGGGAACGGCTCCCGGCGGAACCAGCCCGGACACGGACAGCAGGACGCCGCCGTCCTTGTCATCAAAGCTGGGGTAGGTCAGGTTGAAGGTCTTGTCGAAGGCCTCGGCGGTGGCTTTCTCGTCGCGGAGGTTGACGCCGAAGAACTGCACGCCCTGGTCCTTGAACTCCTGGTGGAGCTCCTCGAGGATAGGTGCCTCAACACGGCAGGGCGCGCAGGCGGCGAACCAGAAGTTCAGCACGGTCACCTTGCCCTGGAAATCGGCAGGGGCCACCGTGGTGCCGTTGAACAGCGTGCCGTTGACCTGGACGGGCGACTTGCGGTCCGCCGCTGCGAACTCGGTGACCGATCCGTCGCCGGCCACATAGTTCTTGTTGTCCCCGGCTTTGGCCTGCTGCGCCAGGGCATCCTCCTGGGCGCAGCCCGAGAGTCCCATGGTGAGCGCGGTCAGGGCCACTCCGCCTGCAGCCAGGAGGCTGCGGCGAGAGCTGATGGGCCCTTGTCCGGCACGGGTATTCCTGAAATTACTGTCGGTCACTACTAGGCTCCAGGGGTGCTGGCGGCACCGGGAAGAAGGGACGCCGCGGGCTCGCTGTACTGGACGCGCAGGAGGGTGCCGTCGTCGTCGAACACCAGGGACGTGATGGAGGTAAGGGTGCATTCCCGCTTCCGCGGATCATGCCACAGAGGCTTGCCTTCGGCGCTGAGGCGGGTGGCCCAGATGGGAAGCTGGTGGCTGACCATGATCGCCTCCGGGCCGGCCGTTCCGAAGTCGCCGTTCGCCAGTTCGATGGCGCGGACGCGCGCTTCCTGCACCGCGTCCATCACCCGGGACGCCTGCTTCTTGTAGGGCTCGCCCCAGGAGGGCCGCAGGGGGTTGACCAGCATAGGCCAGTGCTTGGGCCGGCGGAGTTCCGCCTTGGTGACCTTCATGCCCTCGAAGTAGTTTTCAGCCTCGATGATCCGCGCATCGGTGTGGATTTCCAGGCGCAGGGCCTCGGCAGTGGGTGCGGCTGTTTCCTGCGCACGGTCCAGCGGCGATGCTGCCAGATACGTGATCCTGGCACCGTTGGCAACGCGCTGGCGGAAGTGCTCCGCGAGCATACGGGCCATCTCCCGCCCCAGTTCGGAGAGGTGGAATTCGGGCAGCCTGCCATACAGGACGCCGTCGGGATTGTGTACCTCGCCATGGCGGAGCAGATGGACAGTGGCTTGGGGCATGTTTACCAGTTTCTCAAAGATGGCGTGCGATCCGAAATCTTCTACACCCAGTAGAACTGAAGTTTATGAAGAAATGTTCCGGGATCGGGAACAAAAGATGCAAATGCATGTTTATAGTAGATCCAGCAGTTAGTTGAGACTTCAACATATGAAGCTTCAACAGCAGGACCACCAACAGGCACGCACATACAAGGAGAATCATCATGGCACTTCCCGCAGACGTCACCACCGGCACCTGGACCCTCGACAACTCCCACAGCGAGATCGGCTTCACCGTCCGCCACGCGGGCATCAGCAAGGTCCGTGGCCAGTTCACCGAAGCCGCCGCCACCCTGGACCTCCCCGGTGACGTTGCCGACGCCAAGATCAGCGCCACCATCAACACCGCCAGCTTCGACTCCGGCGACGCCAACCGCGATGGCCACGTCAAGGGCGAGGACTTCTTCGACGTGGAGAAGTTCCCCGAAATCTCCTTCGTCTCCAACGGCCTCGTCGCCAAGGGCAACAGCTACGAACTGACCGGCGACCTCACCATCAAGGGCGTCACCCGCCCGGTCACCCTGGAAACCGAGTTCAACGGTGTAGCCGTTGACCCGTTCGGCAACACCCGGGCGGGCGTTTCCGCTGAAACCACCATCAGCCGAAAGGACTTCGGCCTCACCTGGAACGCAGTCCTCGAGACCGGCGGCGTCCTGGTCAGCGACAAGGTTGCCATCAACCTGGAACTGGCCTTCATCGCCCCCGCTGCATAGTCCTACTTC